>CAZIXJ010000265.1:0-1833 GCA_964542835.1 uncultured Hyphomicrobiales bacterium | reverse complement strand
CTGCTCTTATGGTATTAGCATTGAAATGTGATGGAAATTCAATAATAGAGGGAATATCACGACTTAAAAATAAGGAATCGGACAGAGTAAATATTCTTGCTGAGCAACTGAGTAAATTCGGAGCTGATATTCACATTCATTCTGATAAAGTAATAATAAGAAAATCTGAGTTCTCGGGCGGAGTAGCCGATTCTAATAACGACCACAGAATAGCAATGGCTCTTGCAGCAGCAGGACTAATATCCAGAAGAAGTATAGAAATAAAAAATGCTAATTCAGTAAATAAATCGTTACCTGAGTTTTGGGACGAAATAAGTAAAATATGTAAATAATATTATGAATTCTTTTGGCAGAATATTCAGAGTAAGCATATATGGTGAATCTCACGGAGAAGCTGTGGGAATAATCATTGATGGTATGCCGCATGGAATAGAAATAAATTTCGATGATTTGCAAAATCACATCAACAGAAGAAAGCCGGAAAATTTTGCAGGCACTACGAGAAAAGAGGATGATATTCCTGAATTCATTTCCGGAGTTTTTGATAATTATACAACCGGTGCTCCAATCAACATAATGTTTAAAAATCAGAATAAACACTCCGAAGACTATGATAATATACAGTTAAAACCACGTCCCGGGCATTCGGATTTTGCTGCATTCAAAAAATACGATGGTTTTAATGATGTGCGAGGTGGAGGTCATTTCTCCGGAAGATTAACTCTTGGTTTGGTAGTTGCAGGCTGGTTTGCAAAAAGAATACTCAAAAATATTCAAATTGATGCAAAAATCCTGAATGAAGAAAAAACAAACGAGAGAATTGAAAAAGCCAAAATGGATAATGACTCTACCGGAGCAATAATAGAATGTATTGTAAGCGGTTTGGAATGGGGGATAGGAGAGCCATTCTTTGCTTCTGTAGAATCTCAGATTTCTCACATTATTTTTTCTGTTCCCGGAATAAAAGGTATTGAATTTGGTGCAGGCTTCAAATCGGCAGAAATGTTAGGTTCTGAAATGAATGATGAGATTATTAATATTTCCGGAAAAACCAAGACCAATAATGCCGGTGGTATAAACGGCGGCATTTCAAATGGAAATGACATAATTTTCAGAGTTGCCGTAAAACCAACCTCAAGCATTGGAATTGTCCAAAACACTATTAATCTGGATAAGGGTAATAAAACAGAAATTGAAATAAAAGGCAGGCACGACGTATGCTTTGCCCTGAGAACACCTGTAATAATTGAATCAGCAGCAGCTATTGCACTTGCCGACCTGTTTTTAATTGATAAGGCTAAAAATCAGTAAATTACTATATTAAAATCTGAGTATGAAGTGCAATTTCTTCAAGAATGGAAGAAACTTTTACACATTCATCCATATCTCCTTCATATACAGTAGCTTTGCCTTTATTATGCACTTCCCATGTGAGGGATTCCGCATGGTCATAAGAGCAATGAATAGCTTTTATCAGTTGCTCTATTACTTCATCGAAATCATGCTCTTCATCATTGAAAAGTATTACTCGAGGCTCTGTGGAAGTGCCTGTGCTTTCTTCAATTACTTCTTCAGTTTCGCTCTGTTCTAAATTATTTGAAATCAAATAGATGCTATTTATCATATCCATATAAAGTTAAGCTGTTTAATAGTTTTACAAATCAAATCGAATAAAATGTTTTTTTATTATAATACAAAATTATGAAGAAAATTTAAAAGATGATTATATGTTTTTCGTTTAGATAAAAATTATATTGTGAAATAGTGATTATGCTACATTTATCAAATTTATTTTGATAGATTTTAGTAAAAGTTTTGATTTTTAAATCAAAT
>CAZIXJ010000264.1:0-4659 GCA_964542835.1 uncultured Hyphomicrobiales bacterium | reverse complement strand
CTTATAAATTAACCGGTATATAGAGTGTCTCTGCAAAAAAATCAAAAAAATATGATACGTTAAATAAATAAAATGATAAATATTATTTATTTAAAACCGAATTGACATAAAATGAATGTTTCTATTTATGGAAACATTCTTCTGATATAAACGTTGTTTTATTTATGAATATTAAAAAAAATATAAAAATAGTTTTCCTTCCTTCTGCTGAGGATTTCATTGATAAACTCAATGAAAAAACAAGAATTAAGTTATTCAAATCAATGAGAAAGACTCAAATGGGTTTTTATGGTAATTGGTTTAAGAAATTAAAAGATTCCGATGGAATATTTGAATTTAGAATTGATGCAGATAATAAGTTTTATAGACTTTTTTCTTTTTGGGATAAAAAGGGAGAAACCGAAACACTTATAATAGCAACTCATGGTATTGCTAAAAAAACTAATAAAACTCCACCGGAAGATATTAATAAAGCTGAAAAGTTAAAGAAAAAATATTTTGATAATTGGGAGTAATAAAATATGCAAAAACTAAATTATAAAACAATCGAAGAACTTGAAGATAAGTATATTGGTAAAGCCCACACTCCTGCAAGAGAAGATTATGAATTTGAATTAAGTATGGAGATACTTGGTGAAAAAATCAAAGAGTTACGAAAAAAAAGGAATTTAACACAGGAAGAGCTTGGAAGTTTTGTAGGCGTACAAAAAGCACAGATATCCAGATTGGAGAGAGGAAAAAGCAGTGCTACATTGTCTTCAATAAACAAAGTTTTGCGTGCTATGCGTGCAAAAGCGATGTTTAGAATTGAATATGATTAAGATTCAACAATTTTGACAAAAGAACAGAAATCAGATGTTTTGAAATTATCTGATGTCTCTGTAGATGTCCGACACTCTCAAAGATGTGGGACATCTGTTTAGAGATATACGTAGCATAATGAAACACCGATCTAAACCACGAGGTAATTCATTTCAATAAAATCAATCTAAACAGTTGTGGTTTCTAAATGCATATAACAAAAAAAAATATGATTCGTTAAATAGATTATGGATAAAAAAGAAAAAATAATGTATTGGCAGGAGATTTCAGATATCGATATATCTGTAATGGCGAGTTTGTTTGAAACTAAAAACTATCATTATGCACTTTATATTGGTCATCTTGCTATAGAAAAGATTTTAAAAGCTCATTATGTAAATGCAAACAATGCCAACCCGCCAAAAAGTCATGATTTACTTTAAATTGCTCATCATTCTAATTTGCAACTTGATGAAATCAAGGAAAAGTTTTTGTTATTATTGAACAACTATAATATTGAAGCAAGGTATCCTGATGAAAAGTTGAATTTTTACAATACCTGCACAAAAGAATATACAGAGCCAAAAATTGAACAAATAGAGGAGCTGCAAAAATGGTTAAAGTCCCTTTTGAAGTGATGGAAAAAATCAACAATTTTATCAAATTGCTTGAATCAAATAATATAAAGATTCAAAAAGCAATCTTGTTTGGTTCTTATTCAAAAGGTACTTACAATAAATGGAGTGATATAGATTTGGCTCTGGTTTCTGAGAATTTTACCGGAAATAGTTTTGAAGACAAAGTAAATCTTATTGATTATATTTATTTGGCAGGCAAGGATATATCGCCATTAACTTACAGACCCGATGACTTTGAGAATAATTATTTCGTAAGAGACGAGATATTGAAAGAAGGGATAATAATAAAATAAAACATAAAAACTGTTATTTTTAATAGTTTTTTATTTAAGTTATGAGTAGGTTGCAGAGCGAAGTCGAAATATGGTTGTTGATTGTAGCCGAAGTATGGGCGATGGGTTTTGGGTGATGGGTTTTGAGTGATGGGTGATGAGATTAGAAATGAATGCAGAGCATTCAAATATTTGTAGCAAAAAAAAATGAACGAAAATCCTGTACTGCAGAGCAGTCCAATATAAGAGGTATTATGAAGTCGGCACTTCGAGAACTTCAGTGTCCGCTTAATCGCTGAGGTAAATCACGAAGCAATTTAATGTTTTTGTTAAAATATGATTTCTCTCGTGTTCAATAATACAAAGCAAATAGGAATAGATGTCCGACACTCTCAAAGATGTCGGACATCTGAAATTGATGAGAATTCCACTCTTGAGGGAACTGCAAAGCAGCGGAGTGGAATTGCTTAGGCTAAAGCCTTGTATTTCTATAATTTAACAGAACCCCGAGATAAATCTCGGGGCTACTGAACAGGTCAGAATCAGCATAGACATTCCTGTCTGTGGTAGAACTGTTGTCCCCGTTTGTTCTTAATTCAGTCGAGGTCGCCTGTGAAATATCACATTTTTACTCATAATGCTTTCAGTGGTCTGGTATTAATGCAAAAGAAAGAAGGTTTTTTCTCTAAAGAACTGCTGTTTTGCCTGAGGGTGAGTGATTCAGGATTTGATGATGAGGATTATTATATCATACCCATCAAATTAACCTGAAGAATGAGAGATAGTAAAAATCTCAAGTTTTACTTTTTTCTACATATCCTCTAATGAAAATCCTTTATATTCGAACTTATATCCGTGAAGTTTTTCAATTAAATTTCTGCTTTTTCCTTTTAATATATTCAAATTGATTTTGGAGCGACTTAATTTTACTTCAGCTATAAGTGCTTTTTTTTCATATTCATTTATTGCTACAATATCAATTTCATTTTGATTTTTGCTTTCCCTGTAATTTCCGATTTTAGAATAGTTGCCTTCCAAACTTAATTTTTGAATAAAATATTTTTCAAGAAATTTTCCGCTAAATCTATCAAAATCTCTTTCAATAATTTTCTTTACATATTGGTAATTGCCAATTTCTACTGCACTGTTATTCTTATAAATAAATCTGAACCAAAAATTCAGAAAATTATCACTAATTTCATATTTTACTTTTCTTGAATTGGGTTTAGATAAAATCGGTCTGTTCCTTTTTATTATCATATATTTATTTTCGAGTTTATCCAGATAACCTCCGGTATTCTTTTGCAAAACAGATTCTATTTCACTTCTTGATGTTTTTCCTGAAGCAATCAATGACAATACTGAAAAGTATATTGTATATTCCTTACCAAATTCTTCAATCAGACCATATTTCCCTTCATTTAATAATAATGAATTATCTTTTAAAATGGAATTTAACATATCTTGTAAAGTAAATAATTTGTTATCAATGAAATACTCAACATATTTTGCAGTTCCGTTTGTCAAAATAAAAAAAGCAAGCAAATCATAATTTGAAAAATGATTATAATTATCATTTAAAATATTTTTGAGAGCGTTGATATTGAATGGCTTAATTATCAGACTGTTTGTAGCTCTTCCAAAAAGCGGTTCCTTTGAATCTTCAAATATTTTTTTCATTAATGAAATAACAGAACCACATATTATTAAATTGATTTGAGAATCATCTTTATACCTATCCCAAATATTCTGCATTTCACTGAAAATTGATGGATTAATATTCATAAATTCCTGAAATTCATCTAAAACTAACGTGATACTGTTTTCTTTTGAGATATGCATGAGCATTTCGAAGACTTTTGCGAAAGAAGATATTTCTCCAAAGACCGGAATTCCAAGTGATTCTTCAATTTGAATTACAAATTCCTGACATAATAATTTTTCACTTTTCCTGGAAATAAAAAAATATAAAGATTTTTTGTTAGTTATAAATCTTTTAATTAATGCAGTTTTTCCAACTCTTCTTCTGCCTGTAATAAGAGTCAGTTGTGCATTAAATGATGATTTTACATAAATGTCTTCCAGCAGTTGAAGTTCAGATTCTCTATTATAAAATTTCATTATGTAACCCAAGTTACTGTAACACAAGTTGCAATATAAATAAAATTATTGATATAAAAAAATTTGTTATATGTTACACCAAAACGCCATCAAGCTCAGTAGTATATTGCCGGTAAAAGTGTTGTCCCCGCAAATCCCTGATTTAGCTATCTTCATGCGATGCTTGATGGAGGATAGATGTCCGACACTCTCAAAGATGTCGGACATCTGAAATTGATGAGAATTCCACTCTTGAGGGAACTGCAAAGCAGCGGAGTGGAATTGCTTAGGCTAAAGCCTTATATTTCTATAATTTAACAGAACCCCGAGATAAAGAGACTGTGTGAAAATGATGAAATCGTAGATATTTTAAAAACATTATTCCTCTAAAACTCCCTCTCCCTATGGGAGAGGGCTGGGGTGAGGGTCATCAAAAACATCAAATTTTTGACTTTTCACACACCCTCTAAATCTAGGGGCTACTGAACAGGTCAGAAGCAGCACAGACATTCCTGTCTGTGGTAGAATATGCGTCACAGCAAACCCCTGATTTAGCAATCTTCATGCGAGATTTGATGGAAGATAGATGTCCGACACTCTCAAAGATGTCGGACATCTGAAATTGATGAGAATTCCACTCTTGAGGGAACTGCAAAGCAGCGGAGTGGAATTGCTTAGGCTAAAGCCTTATATTTCTATAATTTAACAGAACCCCGAGATAAAGAGACTGTGTGAAAATGATGAAATCGTAGATATTTTAAAAACATTATTCCTCTAAAACTCCCTCTCCCTATGGGAGAGTAATGGCACGAAGATAAGCAGTTATTTATATTTTTTGTATTTTCCTG
>CAZIXJ010000263.1:0-4691 GCA_964542835.1 uncultured Hyphomicrobiales bacterium | reverse complement strand
CATATATTATTACAGATGATATTATTATTTCAAATGATAAAAATATACAAGTTGATGCAGGTGTTGAAATTAAAATAAATTCAGGAAAATCAATCTTCGTTGATGGAAATATTGAGTTAAATGGAACTATACAAGATTCAATATTGATAACAATAAATAGTTGTTATAATGTGGGTTGGTCAAGTTTTAAATTTAATAAGAATTCAAGTAACTTGAATTGTATAAAATATTCTAACATTTCAAATGGTAGAATAATATGTTCAAATGATAGTTTAACAATTGAGAATTGTAAACTTAATGCTTTTACAATAGATGAAGGTTGCAAAGTAAAAATATCAAAGAATGATATTTATGGTTTTATACAATGTGATTCAAGTTCAAATCCATTAATCGAAAATAATACATTCCATTCATCAGGAATAAGAATTTTCTCGGCAAAACCACGAATTATTAGAAATATTTTTACAGGACAAAATTATAAAATGGATCAGACATATTGGATGATAACATTAAATGAACAATCCAATGCTAAAATTGAATCTAATTTAATTAAAAATAATTATGGTGCAATTCTAGTGAGAGATTCATCATCATCAACTATTATTAATAATTTAATTTATAATTGTGAAACTGGAATAAATATTGACAATAAAAGCTTCGGATTAATTATAAATAATACTATTTATACGAATAAATATTTATGTTTTGGAGTATGTGGGGCAAGAAATAGTAATCTCAATATTATAAATTCAGTTGTATGGAATTTTGGTGGAGACTATGCATTTGCAATTCATGCTTATGATACAACTTGTACATACAATGTAAGAAATTGTGTGCTATCAATTCCTTTTATCGGTGCTGAAAATATTACTGAATATCCATCATTTATTGATACAACAAATAAAAATTATAATATAAATAATACCAGTATTTGTATTGATGCAGGAGTTACAGATTCACTTACTAATTTAATTCCTAAATATGATTTTGCTGGAAATCCGAGAGTTGTTGGCAATAATATTGATATTGGATGTTATGAAAATCAAAATCCAAATAGTATTAAAGAAAATAATACAATCACTACTGAAAATTTCATCCTATATCAAAACTACCCTAATCCATTTAATCCATCAACGACAATTTCTTATTATTTGCCTAAAAAATCTTTTATAAATGTATCCGTTTATGATATACAAGGTAAACTGATCGAGACATTATTTTCAGGGAATAAAAACAAAGGAAATTATAAAATTGTTTGGAATGCAGATAATGTTTCTTCAGGAATTTACTACTATAAATTATCAACAAATCGATATGTAAAAGTAAATAAATGTTTATTAATAAAATAGCGTCTAACATTTTGCTGCACCGAACACCTTTGAGCGACGCCGGAGTTAAAGAGGTGGCACGCGTTTCAAAGTGTTGGGCGGAAGACATTTGGCGAATTTCATTCGCCATCGGTGTCGGTGAGACTTGGCGTTAGAGTTAAATAAATATTAGCACAAAAAGGAGAAAGTAATGGCATATAATTTATATAAAATATTTCAAAAAATTTTATTGCTTATATTTTTTGCATTTTATTTTACTTCCATTTTGATCGGTAGAGATATAATAATTTTAGGTAAAATAGTGGATGAAGATTCAACTGCTGTTGAAAATGCAGAGATCAATTTTTTTTCTGAAAAGAATAATATTAATAAAACTGTTGTTTCAGATGCTAATGGAGAATATTCCACTACTATAAATATTGGATTCAATAGTATAAATGAATCAGAAATTATTCCTGAGAAATATCAACTGTATCAGAATTATCCCAATCCTTTTAATCCGGGAACATGGATTCCATTCTATCTGCCAAAAACAGAAAATATTGAAATTATTATTTATAATATATTAGGACAAAAGGTATATAGCATTGCAAATAGAACCTATCAACAGGGGAAATCACAAATATACTGGAATGGTACAGACCTGCAAGGCAATCTTGTATCGGCTGGTGTCTATATATATTGCTTAAAGAGTAAATCTAAGTTTATAACAAAAAAAATGGTATTGCTGGATGGCGGCAGTTCATCTTCTATTTCTAGTGTAAGAAATATTAATTATAATCCAAATATTGTACTAAACAAAACAACTACGATTAATAAAGACACATTAGAAATCACTATTCATAAAGAAGACCTTGTTGATATTATATCAGAACAATTAGTAATCGATGGACAAAAAGATAACTATAATAAAAACTTCAGATTATTTTCTCAGTATCACATCTGCTACAATAGAACCGATAGCACAGGTACTTGGCAGGTATTTCTAAACACAATAGATGGAAACGCAGATCGCAATGTTACAAACCACTATGAAAATTGCTATTATCCCAAATGGTCTCCTAATGGAAGATATATAGTTTTTCGACGGGATAAAGGAATAGGTGGTAGTGATATCTATTGTTACGATGTACAAAGCGATAATTTATTTAATTTAACACCAGATATTTCCCAAATTGAAAGTGCATATGCCCCTTATTGGACACCAAATAGTAAAAATATTGTTTTTGACATTAAAGCAATGGGAGTTGGCACTTATCCATATATTATGGATTATGATGGTAATAATAGAAGAAGATTATCCCATACACCTTTTTGTTTTCTCAATAATAGTTATGATTATTTTTATGTCAATGGAAACACTCTATATAAAACAGATTTAGATAGTACTTATAGATCAATAGTTTTACCCGATATTGATTCTCTGGGAAATAATAATGTGAGGTTGGATGATATTAATCCAGAGGATGAAATAATTTTATGCCGTGAAGATTCGGCAAGTTGTACTATGTGTTGTAGAAATATTTTAAAAACTTATAATATACAAACAGGAGTCTTTGATACAATTGTGATGACCGATTCTTCCTTCAAAGTAGTAGATCCAACATTTTCTCATGATAATTCAAAAATTATTTATGTAAAGACAAATAATATTTATGATGAATTAAAAATATTTTATGATCATGAAAAAATTTTTACGGTTTCAACAGATAGTAACTTAGAAATAGCATTTGGAAGAAAGGATTTTTTGTTAAGTCCAAACAATAAATTTATAGCATATACAAAAGATGAATGGTTTATATGTTTATCAAAAATATTTTTATATGACCTTGACAATAATAAAGAAAAACTTTTGGATGATAAAAATTCAATGGGAGTTTATTGGAATCCAGCGATTAACTATTAAATATTTTTCGAATTAGGAATATTGGAAAACTTACACATTAAAGAATATTTTTAAATAACCCAAAAAGGAGGATTTTATGAGAAGCAGTTGCGTATTATTTTTGATTTTAATTGCACAGATCAATCTCTTTGCAAAAGTATTCGGTGGAATTGAACAAGTTAGTGGTGGAAATACCATAATATCGCAAGGTGTAAATTTGACTACATCAGTAAAATCTATCTCTAGTTTATCAGTTCAAGAATTTACTGAATTATGTGGTACAAATGGTGTCAATACTTCAAATTTACCAAGATTTAGAGATAGTGATTTGTATATTAATAATTTTGTACAAATACCAACTAGTATAAACTGGAGGGCTTGGATGACACCTGTTGAACAACAACATCGTGGAACCTGCTGGGCTCATGCTGCAACCGGTGTTGCAGAGGCTATGATTTTTATTTATAGAGGTGGAAAATTTAATTTAAATTTAAATGAAAATTATATGGCACAAAATAATATGGGTGGTACTTTTAATGGTGGTTGGTTAGGTGCCGGGGAGTCGGATATAATGAATGAACGAGTCCCTTCTATAAATATTTGGACATGGGATTTTTGGAGTGTAAATAATGGATATCATGCTAATGGAATTGATGAAATTAAAGAAGCACTTGTATTTGGTCCTGTATCAGCTAGTATGGATGTATATGCAGATTTTATGTATTATGATCCAACTACAATATATGAAACTCCTATAAATGGAACTTATCTAAATGGACATGCAGTTGTCATTGTAGGATATGATTCAGAAATTATTGACGGTGAAGAAGTTGAGTATTGGATATGTAAGAATAGTTGGGGAACTGGCTGGGGTGATGGAGGATATTTTAAAATTAAATTTGGAGAATGCAATATTGATGATGTTGCGATAGTATTAGAAGTAAATTCCATTGATTCTTATGCGAAAATAATACCTGATTTTATACCTGACTTACCTACAGCACTTAGTTATAATTTTAGTCCAAGAGATGATGAAGGAATTTTAATTCAAGAAGATATAACTATTCAAAATTCTACATCTCTATTAATCCCTGCTGGAACAAAAATTGCATTTGTAGATTATTGTGGATTGACAATAAATGGTAAAATTGAAGCTATTGGAAATAGTTCAAATCCAATAATATTTTCACAATGGGATGAGGGTGGTGTATGGAGTGGATTGAGATTGATAAATGCTAATAGCAGTTCTATTCTAGATTATTGTGAAATAAAAAATGCAACAACAGGAATATTGGTACAAAACTCTTCACCAACAATCAAAAATAGTCATATCCACTCAAATGGAAATGGTATATATTTAAGCAGTTCTAGTAACCCATTAATTTTAAATAGTGTCTGTCCATAAACTTTAGAAATTACTATGGATATTCAAAATTTTCAGTAAAAAAATGTTCCAATTATTAAAATCTGGGAATTTT
>CAZIXJ010000262.1:0-4714 GCA_964542835.1 uncultured Hyphomicrobiales bacterium | reverse complement strand
GCAGTTTAGCAGCGATAAATGGGATATGTAAATTTCTAAAAAAAAGTTTTCCACAATTGTGTGATTTTTTGAGCTTTTTATTCTGTCCTCAACATATTGGGAAAATAAAGGGGGTGGGGATATGAGACTGTTGCATTTTGTCTCAACCATCGGGTTCACCCGATGGGAATCATATCAAATATCATATCTTTTCTAAATTTTCAATTTCCTGCCTACAAAGACGAGGCACCGCCTCGTCTCTACATTTATTTTAGTTGCCATCCCGAATTGAATTCGGGATGGAATAGATTAGGCTAAAAACTTGAATATTATAGAATTAACTATACCCAGAGATAAATCTCGGGGCAATTAAAAAAAAACACACCTTCCAAAGGTTTCGAACCTTCGGAAGGTGATTATAATTTGCAGTTTTGTTTGCTTAAAATTCTCTATTTCCTGTAAGAGCTGCTCGCATTACTTCTTTGTTGAGTATTGCAATATTCTCTACTGAAATCTCTTTAGGGCATGCAGCTTCGCACTCATAGTGATTGGTACACGCTCCGAAACCTTCTTCATCCATTTGCGATACCATAGCTACTGCTCTTTTCTTTCTTTCCGCCTGTCCCTGAGGCAGCAGTCTGAGCTGAGCGACTTTTGCCGAAGTAAAGAGCATTGCTGCTCCGTTAGGACATGCTGCAACGCAGGCTCCGCAGCCTATACAGGCAGCAGCATCGAATGCTTTGTCGGCATTTACTTTTGGTATCTGAGTGGCATTGGCGTCAGGTGCGGCGCCGGTATTTACACTTACGTATCCGCCTGCCTGAATTATTCTGTCAAAAGAAGTTCTGTCCACAATCAAATCTTTTATTACAGGGAATGATTTGGCTCTGAACGGTTCTATCCATATGTCCTGTCCGTCTTTGAACATTCTCATATGTAGCTGACAGGTAGTAGTTGCTTTCATATGCCCGTGTGGTCTTCCGTTTATTGTCATTGAGCAGGCTCCGCAAATACCTTCACGACAGTCATGGTCGAATGCTACAGGCTCTTTGCCGTCTTTGATAAGGCTTTCGTTCAGCACATCAAGCATCTCAAGAAATGACATATGCTCAGAAACATCATCAAGAGGATAAGTCTCAAAACCGCCTTTGGCATTTGAGTCTTTTTGTCTCCATATATGCAATGTTAATTTCATATTATAACCTTAAATTTATTAGAATTTTATTATTTCATATTTTAATTTATTTTTATTTACTGTTTCTATTGTGTATTGTGTATTTAAAGTATCTCTGAAATTTTTATATTTTTCCGATATTTTAAAGTCGGGATTGAATATATTTTCTACCAGAAATACTCTGCTTTTTTCTGTTTTTACAGACTGAACAGATTCTAAAAGATGTTCCACGGAATTGTGTTTGCTTACAGCAAGTGTATTGGGATAATCGAGATATTTGAAATAATCGCCAATCAAATAACTGGAATCATATATTATTATATCCGTTTTTTCCAAATCATTTTCTATCTTTTCTATTCGATTAAGATAAAGGTCATTCATCGGGTCTTTGGCATATTGGATTGTACTCAGCAAATTGAATATCATCATCAGCAGAAATACAGTTATTGCTATTATCCGCTCGGTCTTGCCCGGTTTGATGAATCTGAATATACTTATCATTGAAATAGTATAAATCGAAATCCAGAATTCCGGATTGTTTGAAGACCAAAAACTGAAAAACAATCCAAAGATAATTACATACGCTAAAAACCAGACTTTATGCACTAAATGACTTTTATCTTTTATCATTGCAATTACTGCTTTTATAAAGTATCTTATTATAGCTGCTACAAGCAGTAAAGCAAACAGAGATAAAAAATAACTGAGAAATACAGGCATATTCCTTACTAAGAAAATCTCTTCCATAAATGAATTATGTGGAAATTTTTCAAAGAGTAAAGTCTGAATACTTTCGAAACTGTATAGAAAATGAATGGAAAGCACTGCTCTGCCAAGTCCTATTATATCATTGATTAGAATGCCCAATCCGAATGATGACCAGTGATGCGGCAATTCGTGTGCATATTTTGTAAGCACATTCAGTGAATCCGAAATACCAGATACATTATAATAAAATATAAGTACCAGAATATAAGGAATACCAACTACTGCTGAATATACAAGTGTAGATTTTAAAATACCGGAGAATTTCGATTTCTTTGATAAATATGTGATAAGCAATACGGGCAGCATAAAAATATACATCTGATGAAACAGAGTTGCCAATCCTGCATAAAGCCCCGTATGTGCAAATTTATCTTCAAAAAAGTAATAATACGACAGTAATACGAAAAAAAGCGGTATGATATAAACTTCCACACAGGCAGAATAGTACCAGACACCATAGGAAAATGCTATGATGCCTGCAAATGAAACTGATGAAAGTCTGTCATAACCGAATTTTTCCGCTAAAATCTTCACTGTAAGAGTAATCGCAGCAGCACCGAAAACAGAATTGACCGCAGACATAACAAATGATACATCAGAACCTGAATATATAAATTCAGAAACAGTATATACAGCCTGATTAAAAATGTGATAAAGCAAATGATGCGGATGAAATTCCCACAAACCCTGCTTTACGCCAAGCACATAAAATATACTGTCGTGCGATATTGCTATGTTCTCGGAAATGCTTAAAATATAAATAAGCAAAAATCCTGCAAACACAAACAAATAGAACAATCTGTTATTTAATCTATCCACTATTTGTAACTTCTCACAGACAATTTAACATTTTCAAATTCTAATTCTTCTTTGTGTCTTTCAGGTTTCACTCCGTCGCCTTTGTATTCCCAAACTGCTACGTGAGTGTAGTCCTCATCATTACGTACAGCTTCGCCGTCTTCAGTCTGATGCTCTTCTCTGAAATGCGCCCCGCTGGATTCATCTCTGGTGAGTGCATCCCAAGCCATAATTTCGGCAAATTCAAGAAAATCGGCTACTCTGCCGGCTTTTTCAAGTACTACGTTTAAGTCTTCGCCTGTGCCTGTTACTTTTACATCTTTCCAGAATTCTTCTCTGATTTGAGGAATTTTTTCAAGTGCTTCTTTAAGCCCGGCTTCATTTCTTGCCATACCGATTTTATCCCATACGAGTTTTCCGAGTTCGCGGTGGAATTCCGTCGGTGTTTTCTTACCGTTTACATTTATTAATTTATTTATTTTATCTTTTACGTCCTGCTCTGCTTTTTTAAATTCTGAATGATTAGTATCAATTTTTTCAAGTTTGTGCGTAGCAAAGAAATGACCTATTGTATAAGGAATTACGAAATATCCGTCTGCAAGACCCTGCATAAGTGCTGATGCTCCGAGTCTGTTGGCACCGTGGTCAGAGAAATTGGCTTCTCCCAGCACATGCAAGCCCGGAATAGTACTCATCAGATTGTAATCAACCCAAAGCCCGCCCATAGTATAGTGAGAAGCAGGGTAAATCATCATCGGTCTTTCATATGGATTGTCGCCGGTAATTCTTTCATACATATCAAAAAGGTTTCCGTATCTTTCGGCTATTTTATCTTTGCCGTCCCGTTCGATTGCATCACGGAAATCAAGATATACACCGTATCCCGTTGCACTTACGCCTCTGCCTTCGTCGCAGACTTGCTTTGCAGCACGCGAAGAAATATCACGAGGCGAGAGATTACCGAAGCTCGGATATTTTCTTTCGAGGTAATAATCTCTTTCTTCATCAGGTATATCATTAGGATGTCTGTTATCGCCTTTTGCCTTTGGCACCCATATTCTGCCGTCATTTCTTAGAGATTCGGACATAAGAGTAAGTTTCGACTGATGGTCGCCACTTACAGGAATACATGTAGGATGTATCTGAGTGTAACAAGGATTGGCAAATCCAGCCCCTTTTTTATAAGCACGATAAGTAGCAGTTACGTTACAAGCCTGAGCATTGGTAGAAAGGAAGAATACATTTCCGTATCCGCCTGTAGCAAGAAGGACCGTGTCTCCCCAGTGAGATTCAATTTTTCCTGTTTTTAAATCTCTCGTAACGATACCTCTTGCAATACCGTCAATTACTACAAGGTCCATCATCTCTTTTCTTATGTGCATTATTACTTTCTTCTCATTAATCATTCTTGATAGAGCAGAATATGCACCAAGCAGAAGCTGCTGACCGGTTTGACCTTTAGCATAAAATGTTCTGGATACCTGGGCTCCGCCAAAAGAACGATTGTCAAGGAAACCACCGTATTCACGGGCAAAAGGTACACCCTGAGCCACACACTGGTCAATAATATTATTACTTACGGTAGCAAGCCTGTAAACGTTTGCTTCTCTTGCTCTGAAATCACCGCCTTTTACAGTATCATAAAAAAGCCTGTAAATGGAATCGCCGTCATTTCTGTAATTTTTTGCTGCATTTATACCGCCCTGAGCTGCTATGGAATGCGCCCTTCTCGGTGAATCATTATATGTAAATGCTTCCACCTTGTAACCCAGCTCCGCAAGAGTAGCTGCGGCAGATGCTCCTGCAAGCCCGGTGCCTACTATTAAAACTTTATATTTTCTTTTATTTGCGGGATTTACAAGTTTTGACTCAAACTTGTGATTGTCCCATTTGTCCTTTAGCGGACCAGCCGGGATTTTTGAATCTAATTTCATATATTGCCTCCTACTAAACCTGTCAGTACTGATATTGGAATGGATATAAATCCTAATGTAA
>CAZIXJ010000261.1:0-4719 GCA_964542835.1 uncultured Hyphomicrobiales bacterium | reverse complement strand
TGAGGTCCTGGCTTATCTGTTCCACGTCCGGCCTCCTTCTAAATTGCCGCGTTCACTCTTTTTCTGGGCATTTCCGCCGACTCCGCGGCCTCGCCGCCGCCGGCATCCCCCTGGCCTGCATAGGATGACGAATGTTCCGCTGCCGCTTCCTCTCCGCCGGCCCGGTTCTTCTCGATGGCCTGGACCCACCCGTCGCGCAAATCCAGCAGGATGTCTTCAGAGACGGTTAAGGCCTCGCTGCCATCCCCGGTATTGGCGCTTGTGAGCTCCCGGATCATGTACCAGTACAGGCCGTCGAGGTTCTCCGCGATCTCGCCGCCTTTTTCAAAGTCCAGGGTGTTGGAGAGCTCGGTGAGAATGGCCACCACCCGGCTCTTTTTCTGCAGCATGCCGACCCGGTCGCCGTTTTCAATGGCTGTCCGCGCCTCGCGCAGAAAACGGACGGCGCCGTCGTACAACATAATCAGGACCTGCTCGGGCGAGGCGGTCTGTACCTGGTTGGCAAAGTAATTCTGATAAGGATTCATCAATCTTTTCCTCCAAAGGATGGCATGTTGTCCATCTGCTGGGTTAAATAGTCGCTCTGGGAATTCATCGTGCTCACCAGCTGCTCCAGCGCGGAGAATTTCTCCAGAAGCATCTGTTCGCGCCTTTCCAGCCGCCCCTCCATGGCGGTAATATCGTCATCGATGCGATCGATCGTCCGCTCCATGCTGGCTTCGCGGCCGGCATACAGGCCGGTTCTCGAGTTGGTGATGCTGCCCAGATAACTCTTGTAGTCCTTGAAAATGCCGTCAACCGTGTCATCGCCGGAAATCAGGCGGGTCACTTCCTTGAAATCATCGGCTATCGCCGCTGTCATGGCACTGGCGTCAAAGTCGAGCTTCCCGTCCCGGTTGGTGGAAAGCCCCAGCTGAGAGAGCGCGGAATAGGAGTCGTTTCCCGCCACCCGGGTGGTGAGCAGGTTCTGGAGGTGGCGCTTGACATTGTTTAAGCCGGAATCACCCAGCAGCACGCCGCCCTGGCTGTCGCCGACCTTGGACTGCCCAGTGACAAAGGAGACGACCTCGTTGTAAGCGTTGGCAAAATTGACCATTTTCTCAACCACCGCATCCGTATTCGTCTCAACCTTGAGCGTTGTTGTCTCAAGCCCGCCCGAGCCGTCATCCGGGCTGACCTTTTCCAGGTTCAGGGTCACGCCGTTTAAGGCGTTTTCAATGGTGTTGGTCTGGCTGGTCACCTCGATGCCGTCAACATAGGCCACCGCATGCTGCGCCGTCTGGGTGGGCGCATCCAGGGCAAGGGTTTGCTCGCCGCCGGAAAGCCCGCTCGAAAGTTCAAACTCGGTGGCCGCATCCGCGCCGGTGAGCATCAGGTAATAGCGGCCGCCCGTGTCGCTGCCGTTGTCCACGATCGCAGCCGACACCCCGTGCGCATCGCTACCCGCGTTGATGGCGTCCATGATGCCCATCAGCGAATTGTTGTCTTCCGTAATGGAAATGGTGTGGGCCGTGCCTTCGGCACCTTCACTCAACACGCCGTCTCCCGCGGTCAGCGTTAGCTCGCCGGTGCCGAATACGGCCTCGGTCTGCGAGGCGTAAGCATCCTGGCTCACGCTTTTCTGAACCTGGGCCAGCTGCCCTACGGCGAGCTCGTAGGAGCCGGGGCTGGCGCTCGTCACACTGGCGCTGACATATTCAGCGCTTGAAATCGTGGCCTTGCTCTGGCGGATGTCGGAGTTTAAATCCAGGGCGTCAACGGCCGAATTCAGGGCGGTGAGCTTGCCGTCAAACTCCTTGTACGCCTCTATTCGGTTCTGGAAATATTTTTTGTCGCTCTCCAGCCGGTTCAGCGGCTCTCTTTCAACCTCCATCAGCCCCTTGATGATGGAGTCCGTGTCAAGGCCGGAGGCAAGACCTGTAAAATTGATGGCAGACATGGCGGTTCCCCGGTTTTTCGGTTCCTGGTTTCAGGTGTTAAAATTTCAGTGTCCCTGTTTTTCCATCGTGCGTTTCCATCGCAGGCTTTGTTGAAAAGAAGTCAGGAGAAAAACGAAACAGGCCTTCTGTCCCTGACTGTGCGCTGTCTTCCGACATCCGGCGTCCGACGTCTGTCCTCTGCCTTCTGTCCTCTGACGCCTGTCTCCCGTCTCCTGACTTCTCTTCTATGACACCTGGTTCACGATGTTTCCCGAGTACTCCTGCAGGTTGGCCTTGACCCCCAGGATCGACTCGGGCGGGATCTGGCGGATCACCTCGTCGGTCTGCCGATCCACGAGCTTGACCACGAGCTGGTCCACATCATCGTTTTTCTCAAACCGCACGCTGTAGAGCCCGTCCTCGGAGAGTTCCTTGATCTTGTCCAGGATCTCCTCGGGCGAGACCTTGTTTTCATCTGTCCCGGAGCTGCCTGAGACCGTTCCTTGCCGCCTTCCACTATCCCCCTGGGAATTCTGCTGCTGCCTCAGCTGCTGCGGGGATGACCCGTTGACCGCCCGGACGGACTGGGCATTGGCCATACTGGCTGCCAAAGATTCTATCTTCATGACAGGTTCCCTCCTTTTAAAAACAGGGGCCGGAGTTGCCCGGCCCCTGCTTTTTCAGTCATCCGAACCGCTTATTGCAGCAGGGAGAGCGCCAGCTGGGGGGCCTGGTTGGCCTGGGCCAGAATGGACACACCCGCCTGTTGCAGGATGTTATTTTTGGTCATGGCCGAGGTCTCCTGGGCAATGTCCGCATCCAGAATCCGGGAGCGGGCTGCCGAGAGATTCTCGGAGACATTGTTAAGGTTGGCAATGGTGGACTCGAACCGGTTCTGCACAGCACCGAGCTCACCACGGATGGTGTCGATCATCGACAGGGCCGAATCCACGCTGGAAATCGCCGTCTCGGCATCTTCGCGGGAAGCCACGCTGATCTGGTCGATGGTGGTGGTGGCGTTGCCGACGTTGTTCAGGCCGGCATCAGCCAGGGCACCTGCAGTGACTTCTTCAAAGGTGATGTCGGCGGTGTCGTCGAGTGAGACCTGGCCGTTGTATGTGTCCGCCGTTGATCCAACGCCGGCCAAACCAGCAGATGTTTCTTGAGGTGTTGAACCATCAGTATCAATGGTTTCAGCCAAGGTAAAGGAACTGCCATCAGTTCTGGTAATTTCAACCTCTCCATCGTCAGTCAATGTCGCACTATAATTAGCACTCACAGCCACATCATCATTGATGGCATCAACTACTTCCTGAGCAGTTATCTCTCCACCTGCGACAGCATCCATGTCAATAGTGGTACCACCATCGAAGTCGAGGGTATATTCCCCGGTTACTGTAGCATCTTCTTCAACAAAAGCACCTGTAGCGCCTATGGTCAATGTACCGGCAGTACCCGCTGTAGCTGACTCTATCTTAATCGTTCCGCCACCTTCGTCAGATACATTGATTTCATCCAGATTATCCAGAGCGCTTACCAAACCGGATACATCGGTAATTTCATCGTAATTGATTGAACTGTCATCAACAGCGATGCCTTCTACGGACACATCAAGCTTAGTCACACTCGCTGCTGTAGCATCATCACTGATGCCAGTGACATTGAAGGTTGAAGAAGTTTCAAGCACTTCATCTGCACCTTGCTGAGTTGGCTCCGCTGCTGTAACAGAAACATCGCCAGTAAAGTCACCATTTACTATATCTGTACGATCCTCTGCAGTTTTTGCAGTGAACACTATTGTACCGTCATTGGCGCTCGCATCGGCGGTCCAAGTTGCAGTAGCATCACCATTAATTTCACCTGCAAGGCCTGCAGCGGTCGCTGCAGCATCTGCATCAGCACCGCTTGCAGTGTAAGTAACACCATCGAAGGATAATGATTCGGTATCTGCAAGTGCGCCGCCAACAGTAGCGGTAAAGATCTCTTCTACAGCAGCCTCTGCATCTTGACCATCCGTCACACCACCGGATGAATCACCGACTTCTGCATCGGTAGCATCCAGATTCACAGTGCTGAAGCCCAGAGTCTGAACATTCACCGCAGAGGCTATCGGATCACCGGCGGCCGCATTGATGGCGGAAGCGATATCCGCATTTGAACCGGAGGCAGAGGCCTCGATGGCTGTACCGTTAACCTTTAATGAACCGGCTGCGAGCGCTTCCCCGGAAACATCCGCCCCGGAAACGGCCTCGCCGTTCGGCGCATCAATTGTAGTGCCCACAGCACTGAGATCCTCAGCCTTGGCGCTGTTGATGCCAAAGGAAATCTTCTGGTTCTCACCGGCATTGGCCCCCACCTGGAAGGTGGCCTCGCTTGCCTCCCCGGACATGGTTCCGTCGAGCAGGTTGGTGCCGTTAAACTCCGTGGTCTTGGCGATTCGGTCCAGTTCCTCCTGAAGCTGGGTGAGCTCGTCATTAAGCGAAGCCCGGTCAGATGCGCTGTTGGTGTCATTGGCCGACTGCACGGCCAGCTCGCGCATGCGCTGCAGGATGTTGGTGGACTCCTGGAGCGCGCCCTCAGCGGTCTGGGCAAGCGAGATGCCGTCATTGGCGTTTCTGGCCGCCTGGTTCAGACCCCGGACCTGGGCGGTCATGCGGTCGGAAATGGCAAGCCCTGCTGCGTCGTCCTTGGCCGAGTTGATGCGAAGACCTGAGGACAGCCGCTGCATGGCGGTGTTGAGGTTGCTCTGGGATGCGCCCAGGTTGCGTTGGGCGTTAAGGGATGCGACATTGGTATTAAT
>CAZIXJ010000260.1:0-4754 GCA_964542835.1 uncultured Hyphomicrobiales bacterium | reverse complement strand
GTAAGAAATATTGGTTTTTTTTAAAAAAATATTTAATGAGGTTTTTATGACAAATTCAAATGTAAGCTCCAAAGGCAAGATACTTTGGATAGATGACGAAATAGAATTGCTGCGCCCTCACACAATACTGCTTGAAAAAAGAGGCTATGATGTAGCAACTGCTTCAAATGGCGATGATGCCATAGCACTTGTAAAAGAGAAAAATTTCGATCTCATATTTCTTGATGAGATGATGGTAGGCATAAGCGGGCTTGAGACTCTTTCAATAATTAAAGATATTGATGCATCCGTACCTGTAGTGATGGTTACAAAAAGCGAAGAAGAGCAGTTAATGGAAGAAGCGATAGGCAGCAAAATCAGTGATTATCTCACTAAGCCGGTAAATCCCGCTCAGATATTATTAACCTGCAAAAAATTCCTTGAATCGGGAAGAATCGAGACAGAAAAATTCACTCAGGATTACCTGCAGGGATTCAATTCTATCTCGCAGAAACTTTTTCAGCCATTGCAGTGGAATGACTGGGTAGATATTTATCAGAAACTCGTAAAATGGTCTCTTGAATTAGACAGAATTACTGATGACGGGCTTAAGCAGACACTTCAGGAACAATGGCGTGAAAGCAATGCCGAATTTTCAAAATTTGTAGAGAATAATTATATTGACTGGATTAATAATCACGATGCTCCCGATACTCCGGTAATGTCTCCTCAGCTACTTGATAAATATATCTATCCTTATCTTAAAGATGGAAGAAAAGTGTTTTTCTTTGTAGTGGACTGTATGAGGCTCGACCAATGGCTAATAATGAAAGAGCTTTTAAGCTCCTATTATACTTTTTATACGGATTTTTACAGCGCCATACTGCCTACTGCCACTCAGTTTGCAAGGAATTCAATATTTTCGGGTATGTACCCTATCGAAATAAAAAAGCATTATCCGCAATTCTGGAAAGATGACTCCAACACCGAAGAGCATAAATTAAATGCCCACGAACCTGACTTATTCGAGAAATGGTTAGAAAGAAAGCGACTACATCTAAAAAACAAACCAGTATATATCAAAGTATTTGATACGGAATTCGGGAACAAAATTGAAAAATCCATAGATAAATACATTCACAATCAATTTACTTCGATAGTAATTAATGCCGTAGATATGATGGCTCATTCCCGCTCTGACTTTGCTATTCTTAAAGAAATAGCACCTGACGAATCAGCATACAGAAGCCTTACAAAATCATGGTTCCAGCATTCCAATCTTTTTGGTATGCTTAAGAATCTCGCAAAATATGATGATATTGATATTATCATCACTACCGATCACGGTTCAATCAGGTGTCTCAGAGGAGTAAAAGTGCTTGGGGACAGAGATACCTCCACTAATTTGCGATACAAATTCGGAAAAAACGTAAAAGCTGACAAACGCCACGCAATGCAGATATCCAAGCCTGAAATATTTAAACTGCCGTCCCAGGGGATTACTGTGAATAATATCATAGCGAAAGAAGATTTCTACTTCGTTTATCCTACAGATTATAATCAGTATCTTCATAAATACAAAGACAGTTTTCAGCATGGCGGAATATCAATGGAAGAGATGATAGTACCTCTGATTAGGCTCGAAAGAAGGTGATTTTTTCAAAAAATCAGAATAAGACAGATTTTTTTCCAATTGAAAATAATCTTTCTTATTTTGAAAAAATAGTTATATATTTGTAGTTCTTAAATTTAGTAATTGGAAAAATATATTTAGTTTTAATCTATAGAGGTTGCAATGAAAAGAACTTATCAGCCAAGTAACAGAAAAAGAAAAAACAAGCATGGTTTCAGAGAAAGAATGAAAACTAAAAACGGCAGAAAAGTAATAAACAGAAGACGAGCAAAAGGTCGCATCAGACTTTCCGTAAGCAGTAAGTAGCAGGATAAATATTCAATTACTGAATATATTTGTTGCTGAATCCTGAAATGCTCTCAATCAGCAGAAGTTTGTTCTTTTCTTACTGATTATGAAAAATTACAGAATAAATGCCATTACGCTCAATTCTCTGAAAGGTTATAATCGCTTTTCGGAAGTTTATTTAAAGAGCAAAAAGTTTTATTCCGATAATTTGATGCTCGTTGTGGATTATGCTGATACTTCATCAACTCAAGCCGAATTAGGTGTAAGTGTAAGTAAGAAAACTGCAAGAAATGCCGTTACGAGAAACAGAATAAAAAGATTGCTGAGAGAAAGCGTAAGACTTATTATCAAAGAATATTACAGTAAGTTGTTTTTTAAAACTATTATAGTTTCATGGAGAAAAAAAACACAAAAGCCCGGTGATATCAGCTTAAAAGAGGTATATCCCGAAGTTTTGGAATTATTTAACAAAGCGGAATCTTTCAGCCATGAAAATAATAAAACATCTGATTAATCAATTTATGATATTGATTATAAAATTTTACAAATCAGCAATTTCCCCTTTTCTCGGAAATAATTGCAGATTTCATCCTACTTGCTCTACATATGCCATCGAAGCTCTAAAGGCTCACGGTCCGGCAAAAGGGATCTGGCTTGGAATGAAAAGAGTAGCAAAATGCCACCCATTCCATAAGGGAGGATACGATCCGGTTCCGTTACCTAAAATCAAAGTTAAACTCATTGAAAACAAATATTTGAATTAAAAATGGATAAAAAAGGTTTTCTCGCGATTATTCTTATCACACTTATTGTAATTATCTGGATGATTTGGCAAGGCTCTATTTCTGAGCGTCAGGCACCTCCGGGAGTAGAACAAAAACAGGCTACCGAAGGCAGATTAAGCGAAACAGCCGACAGTCTGATAAGTGATGATGCAAAAGACAGCGTTACTACACAAGATACTCTCGCCAAACAATCAAAATATGGAAAAACTTTTGCTCCGTTTGCAAGTGGTGATTACAGGACTGTTACTATAGAAAACAAGTATTTTACTGCCAGACTTAGCAATAAAGGCGGTAGTATAAAAAAATGGCAGCTTAAAGAATATGATAAATGGGATGGCGTACCGGTACAGCTTATCTGGGATGAAAAGGGAGAGCTTTTTCTTGAATTTGTTACTTATGAAGGAGTGCGAATTGATACAAGGGATTTGTATTTCGAAACAGAACTCCAAAAAAAGCATTTCAAACTCGGCGAAGATGACTCGGTTAGCTTTAGTTATCATCTGAAAATTGATGACAATAAATCTATCGTAAAAAAATATACGTTCTTTGGTGATTCTTATTCCTTTAAGTCTGAAATTGAACTGAAAAATATGCAGGATATCATTCCGAGCAGAGGATATGATTACGTTTGGGCAAACGGACTCAGATATCAGGAATATAACAGCGTGGACGAATCCCAGAGCGCCGAAGCCATAGTACAGCTTAATGGCACATCTGCAGAAATCAACGCAGGAACAATCGGCGAAAAAGAAATGTCTTCCGAAACCGGTCTGGTTGATTATGCGGCTGTAAAAATAAAGTATTTTACCGCTGCTATCATACCTGAACCATGGAGAAGTTTTGACGGCACCGTAGATGTAATAGGACAGAAATATCCCGCCAAAAATGACGGAGAAGTAGAGAAATACGACATTTCTTTCAGAATACCCTATAAAAGCGGTACTGATACCAAAAGTTTTAAAATATACATAGGTCCGCTTGAATATGACAGAGTAAGTGAATACGGACTGCAAAATACTGTTAATTTCGGCTGGAAATACGGTATCAGGCAGATAGGTGAATATTTTATGATGCCTATATTCCGATTTATTCATAATTTTGTTCCGAATTACGGAATTGCTCTTATCATATTTTCAATACTCATCAAATTGCTTCTTTATCCTCTGTCTATTCAGCAGATGCGTTCAGCCTCAAAAATGAAGCTGCTGGCACCTGAGATGCAGGCAATAAGAGACAAATACAAAGATGACAACCAAAAGCAGCAAAGAGAGATAATGAATATGTATTCGCAATATGGGGTAAATCCCGTTGGGGGTTGCCTGCCTATGCTGCTTCAGATGCCGATATTATTTTCACTCTGGTCGGTTTTGAGGTCGGCTATTGAGCTTCGGCAGTCTGAATTTTTCTGGTGGATTACGGATCTCTCCACTCCGGATATACTTGTTGATTTTGGTTTCTCATTCCTTGGTATGACTCATCTTTCAGGACTTGCCCTTTTGATGGGTATTACGATGTTTTTCCAGCAAAAACTGACTATTACCGACCCGAGACAAAAGGGACTTATTTATTTTATGCCTCTGTTTTTCGTTTTTCTCTTTTCAAATTTCCCTTCAGGATTAAACCTTTACTATTTTATGTTTAATTTATTAGGCATTATTCAGCAGGTTTATATAAATAAATTTTCAAAAAATAAGCCAACACTCGAGACTATGAAAAAATCTCCAAAAAAAGAGTCATGGCTTCAGAAAAAAATGAGGGAAGCACAGGATATAGCAGAAGCTCAGGGCAAATCAGTTCCCGGCAAAACTCCTGCAAATCCGAATCAGAGAAAGAAAAAGCCAAATAACAGAAAGCCAAATAAAAGAAAATAAACAGTAAATATCACTCTAATCAGAGATAATAAAATACTGCAATATGAGCCACATTTTGAAGAAAGTGTGGCTCATTTCAATATCACCACTCTCGATTTTATTTTATTCAAAAAAAATTAAATTTAAATATTAATACCAATTCGCTTTCATTCATATAACATACTTCAGAACAACAAAAAATATTCTCATTGCGAAACT
>CAZIXJ010000259.1:3161-4761 GCA_964542835.1 uncultured Hyphomicrobiales bacterium | reverse complement strand
AAGAATTTCTTAATTCTCCTCCTTTTGATTTTGATATGCAGGCAAAGGAGAATATGGAAGTAGCAAGAGAAAGACAGAAAAAAATATTGGAAGAAGGATTTGCTCATTTCGAAACAACAGTCAAAAATAAGCATGGAAAATTAATAGATGTGGATGTAATTGCCAAGCTGTTTGAACTAAACAATCAAACTGCACTAATGACTATTAACAGGGATATTACAGAGAGAAAGAAAGCCGAAGCTGCAATAAAAGAAAGTGAAGAAAAATACAGAACTTTATTTGAAGAAAGTTTAGCTGCAGTGCTTGTAGCTGATGACAATGGAAATTATGTTTTCGCAAATAGGGCTGCTACAGATGTCTTTGGATATTCACTTGATGAATTACTGCAAATGAATGTTAAGGATTTGAAGGTTCCAGATAAGTATAATACTGAATTTCATTATAGACAATATTTAGATGATAAAAACTCAAAAGGAACATTCGCATTTTTTACTAAAAATAATGAATTTAAAATTGTTAAATTTAATGCAGTAAAAGTAAAAAAAGATTTTAACATAAGCATTTTAATGGATTTTACTGAAACTTATCTTGCTAATAAAGCATTAAAAGAAAGTGAAGAGAAATATCGAAATCTGTTTGAAGCTAATATGGACAGCGTGGCTCTTTACAGATTTGACGAAAACGGTATGCCGTCTAATTTTATTGACTGTAATGAAAGCGCCCATACTATAATCGGAATGACAAGAGAAGAATTACTTAATCTTTCTCCGCTTGATGTGGATTTGACGGAAGACAAGTCCAAAATTGAAGCAATAATAAATGAAATGAAGACCAAAGGAATGGCTCATTTTGAAACTAAATTGAGACACAAAGAGGGACACGTTATTTTTGTAGAAGTTATTGCAAGCGTAATTGAATTTGAAGGTCAGCCTGCAGTAATGAATATTTCAAGGGATATTACAGAAAGAAAGAAAACTGAAAAAAAACTGCAGGAAAGTGAAAAATTTCTGAAAACAGCACTCGATTCAATGGCAAATCCATTGTATGTAATAAATGCAGATGATTATTCGATAGCACTTGCAAATGAAAAAGGTGGCGGAAAAGATGCAATTTGCAAAAAATGCTTTGAAGTATCTCATAAATCCGATATAGCCTGCTCCGGCAATGAACATCCATGCACTCTGGAAACAGTAAAACGAACAAAAAAGCCGTTTGTGGTGGAGCACTTGCATCACGACGATAAAGGTAAACTTCAAAATGTAGAAATCCATGCTTATCCGATATTTGATGATGAAGGTGAAGTAAAGCAGATTATTGAATACAGCCTGAATATAACCAAAAGAAAGAATATAGAGCAGGAGTTGAAAGAGCAGCATAAGCTCTTCGATAAATTCTTCCATCTTTCCAATGAAGGTTTCTTCTTTATGATGCTTGATGAACCAATAGAGTGGAATGAAAGCATTGATAAAGAAAAGGCTCTCGATTATGTATTTGCTCATCAAAGAATTACTAAGATTAATGATGCAATGCTCAGACAATATGGAGCAAAAAGAGAAGAATTCGTCGGGCTTACTCCAAATGACCTCTTTGCTCACGACAT
>CAZIXJ010000259.1:0-3061 GCA_964542835.1 uncultured Hyphomicrobiales bacterium | reverse complement strand
TTCGTGATATTAGAATCAGGCTGCTGGAATTTGCTGCAAATAATTCTCTGTATGAACTTCTGCAAAGAACTCTGGATGAGTTAGAAAGAATGACAGGCAGTTCTATAGGATTTTATCATTTTGTAGATGACGACCAAAAAAATCTGACACTTCAGGCGTGGTCTTCCCGCACATCCGAAGAATATTGCGATATAAAAGGGATGCATGGGTATCATTACCCTGTTGATGAAGCCGGTATCTGGGCTGACTGCGTTAGAGAAAAAAGACCTGTTGTACATAATGATTATAATAATGCCCCACACCGTAAGGGATTGCCGGATGGGCATGCAGAGGTAATCAGAGAGCTTGTAGTGCCTGTATTAAGGAATAATGAAGTAGTAGCTATACTTGGAATTGGCAATAAGCCGGTAGAATATACTGATAAAGATATTGAAACGGTATCATTCATAGCCGATGTAATCTGGGAAATTACAGAAAGAAAACGCACCGAAGAAGCTCTCAAAGAAAGCCATGAACGATTCGAACTGGCAGTAAAAGGTAGCAACAACGGCATTTTCGACTGGAATATAGTTTCCGGAGAATTGTATTTTTCACCCGTCTGGAAGCAGCAACTCGGCTATGAAGAAAACGAAATTGATAGCAAATTCGATAGTTTTGAAAAACTGCTTCATCCTGATGACAAACCTAAAGTGATGAATTATGTAGAAAAATACTTAAGCGGTGAAATAAGAGGATATGACAATGAATTTCGAATGAGACACAAAAACGGGACTTACCGCTGGATACGAGCTATCGGCTCTGCTATGAGAGACGAAAAGGACAAGCCTTACAGAATGCTTGGCTCGCATATTGATATTACTGAAAAGAAAGAAAGAGAGCTTCTAATATCCAAACAAAATAAGGAACTTGAGAAAATCAATGCCGAAAAAGATAAATTCTTTTCCATTATTGCTCACGATTTGAGGTCTCCACTTGGTGGTATTATGCAACTGTCTGAATTTATGAAAGACGAATTTGAAGGGTTATCAGATGAAGAAAAATTAAATATGGCAACCGCTATTCACAAATCATCGAATAATGTATTCAAATTGCTTATGAATCTGCTCGACTGGTCGAGACTACAAAGAGGAATGATACCATTTAAGCCTCAGAATTATAATTTATATAATCTTGTATCAGAAAGCATTATTGACTTGTACGATCAAGCAATTAAGAAAGAAATAATTCTGAAAGTAGATATTGATGACGCTTTAGTAATAAATTGTGATAAAAATATGATGATGTCTGCATTCCGCAATCTTACATCCAACGCCATCAAATTCTCACCCAAAGGTTCAAAAGTAGTAATCGATGCGGAAAAAAATTCTGAAAGATTACTGGTAAATATTACAGATAACGGAATAGGAATGTCAGATAAAATAAAGGATAATTTATTTAATATAGAAGTAAATACAAGCAGAAAAGGAACTGAAGGCGAATCCAGCAGCGGACTGGGTCTTATTCTTTGCAAAGAATTTATATCTAAGCACAGTGGCGATATTTACGTAGAAAGTGAGCCTGAAAAGGGTAGTAAATTTACTGTTTTTCTGCCGGTATAGAAGTGTCATTATTACCATAAAAGGTAGCATACCTCACCACCTGGATGAGGTATGCCCTACTTCGGCAAGTTGATACTGAATTTGTCTGTTTTACGGCAATTTTGTATTAGTTATAATCGTCTAAAAAGTATAATTGAAAAAAATAACCGGTTAAAATATATGTTTTTATTGTTTGTTTACTTATTCTTAGCAGTTTTTGTATCGTTTCTCTGCTCAATAATGGAAGCAGTTTTGCTTTCTCTTCCAGTATCTTATCTAAAGGCAGAATCTGAAAAAGGTGCAAAATCAGCAAAAATATTTTTGAATTTTAAAAATGATATAGATAAACCTCTTTCAGCAATACTTTCACTTAATACCGTTGCTCATACTGTGGGGGCAGCAGGTGTGGGCGCCCAGGCAGCTATTGTTTTCGGGGACCAGTATTTTGGATTGATTTCTGCAATTCTTACATTTCTGATTTTAATTTTCTCTGAAATAATCCCCAAAACCATAGGAGCTAATTACAGCAGGCAACTGATGGGATTTTCATCAAGATTAATCAATATTATGATTTTGATTACTTACCCCTTGGTATTGCTTTCGGCATTTTTTTCAAAAGTTTTCTCAAGTAAAGATAATAAATCGCTTTCTATAAGCAGAGAAGAAATTTCAGCACTCGCAAATATTGGTCATATTGAAGGAATTATTGGAAAAAATGAAAACCGAATTTTGCAAAATCTGATTAAATTAAAAAATATTACAGTTGGCGAAATAATGACGCCAAGAGTGGTAGTAGTAGTTGCAAATGAAAATCTGAATTTGAAGGAATTTCTCAGAAACGAAACTTTTATCCATTTTTCCAGAATACCGGTATATGATATAACGAAAGATAATATCACAGGATTTGTATTCAGGGATAGTGTATTTGAAAAGCTGGCTGATGATAAATTTGAAATGAAACTCAAAGACATTAAGCGAGATATTATCAGATTTTCAGAAGATACAAATGTATTTAAGGCATGGGACATCCTGCTTGAAAAAAAGGTTCATATAGCTCTCGTATCCAGTGAATTCGGTGGTATGGAAGGCATAGTTACTCTTGAAGATATTATCGAATCTCTTCTCGGTTTTGAAATTATGGATGAAAGAGATAAAATCCAGAATATGCAACAATACGCTAAAGAAAGATGGAAACAAAAACAAAAAAAATATGATATATTGAAGTAATCACCTCATTATCATATGCTTATCGGATACTATTTTATCATCATTTATCAGAATGAAATTGTAAAATCCCGGCGGTAATTCATTTGGAATTATTATTTCATCATTTCCAATAGTTTTAAATGTATTGTGATAAACTCTCATTCCCGTCAAATTGTATATCTGAAGCACAGCTCTCCCCTCTCCAAAATTGCTTGTTTTTATCATTATTCTATTTTCATCTGATGATACTGAAAATGATTCTTCATTTTTTAAAGTAA
>CAZIXJ010000258.1:0-4768 GCA_964542835.1 uncultured Hyphomicrobiales bacterium | reverse complement strand
AGTACTGAAATTGGCAATTTTTCAAAGTGAAAAGATGTATTTCTTTTGTGCAGGATTAAATTGACTGTATGAACTAAACTTTTGCACTTATAGTTGTAATTACTGCTCTAATGGTTAATTTTTATTAAATTTACGAGTTTTTAAGGAGCCTACTTAGACCGGCAGAAATCAGATAATAAATATTTGCAATATTGCTTCATTACTATTATAATTTATTTTGGTAGCAAACACTTTGATTTCAGAATTATTCAAATTACAGGTAAACTCTGTTTGTGTAACATCATCATCGAACGCAACAAAATTTTCCAGATATTTATCATTTCTGATTTTATTGGAATTTTCATCAGCAAGATTCATTTTTTCGGTCAAATCGCGTGCTTTGGAGTTTAACTTTATTATCTTTTGATTTTCAAAATCTGAAATAATCACTGGCAGTGGATGGTTGTTTATAATTTCTTCCATATTACTGCGAATTTCGAAAAGCCTTTGTTCTGCTCTTTTCTTTTCAGTAATATCTCTGCCAACTCCGATTATCTCGATTACTTCGCCATCTTGCAGTATAGCTTTATCTTTCCATGCAAGCCATCTCCATTGATTTTTACTGAATACCCTTTGCTCTATATAGCATTCGTAAGGCTCTTCATAAAGTGCAGACATAGCTTCTTTCGTTTTGGATCTGTCATCTCTGTATATCAGGGGCAAAAAGCTCTTTCCGAGCAGCAGAGATTCATCCATACCGAAAAATTCGCAGTAAGCTTTATTGACAAATGAAAAATTATTATTTTTATCAACTTTTACGACAAGGTCAGTATGATTGTCCAATATTTTTTTATATTCCGTCAAACTGCTGTTTAGAGCATATTCCAGCAATTTTTCCTGTGTAATATTTCGCATATTGCCGGCAATATAGAGTGGTTTTTTATTATCATCATATTTTATTTTGAGATTTTCTCTGATGTATGAGTATTCACCCTGAGCATTTCTCATCCTGTATTCAATAATGCTATCTTTTGGCAGCTCTGATAAAACTCTTTTTGGATTATGATAAGCAGAATAAATTTCATAGTCTTCAGGATGAACGAGATTAAATACTTCAGAATTTGACAGACCAAGAAAATCTCTTGGTGTAAAACCGGTAAGTTCATAAATATATGAGCTTACGAAATCGTTTTCAGATTTGTTGAAATCCTGATAATAAAATATTTCCTGAGAATTTTCTATTAAGTTGCGATACATTTCCAGTTCTTTTTCGATACTTTTTTCATTGATGAACCACGCAGTAATGTCTTTTGCGGAAATACATATCTTGTTACCTTTTTCAGTTTTTACCGTATTTAATGATAATTCTATGTGTTTTATGGTATTATCGCTATGTTTGATTTCATAAAGTTCAGCATAATTACCTTTTGATTCGGCACCGTTACGCAGTATTTCTTTCAAATCAGCTTCTATCTGCCCTGCTTTTGCATTGTTAATTTTTTCGGGAACAGAAAGCAATAGCATCATATCCCATATTTTAGAACCCGTTGCATCCATTGAGGTGATGCCGGTTAATTTTGCAAGATGATTACTCCAGTATTTTATTGTACCCCTTTCATCGGTAACGGCTACTCCCGAATTAAGAGATTCCATTACTTCTTCAGTGAATAGATTATTGCCGGTATCAGAGAGATTATTTGCAATTTTATCAATATCAATAAGAACACCGGTCATTCTTGAGGGATTGCCCAGCTCATCAATTTTTATGATGCTTGATTTTAAAAGAAAATTTTTAATGTGCCTTTTTTCATTTTTAATTTTTACAATAGCCGAAGAATTGTCATTGCTTTTAGTTTTATTGAGATAGTCATAAAAGTTGAAATCTATCAAATGATTTGAAATATCCTGAAAATCATATTCGGTTTTGGTGCTTTTATTAATAAAAGAAGCAATTTGATTATTAATAGTTACCTTCTTATTTAGAAAGTCCGTTTTAAAAGCCCCGTCAATATTATTATCCAAAATACTTTTATAAAAATCCAGTTCATTTTGAATATTGATATTTTCATCTTTCAAATCAGTTGCATCTACTACTATACCTGTAATGTAAGAAGCCTGATTTTTACTGTTTACGAAAAGAGTAAAATAATCTCTGAGCCATTTATATGAATCACCGGTAAAATATTTGTGCACAAAATAGAATGATTTTGACCTTTCAGTTTCATAACCCACAAATTTATTGGCTTCAATGAATATCTCATTCCAGTCATCTTGTAATATCCTGCTAATCATATCATTCAAATTCATTTGAATTAACTCATTATAAGGGATATTCAAAATATCTTCTGCTGTCCGGGAAAGGAAATCAAATTTGTCTTTTTCAATGCTGAATCTATAAATATAAAAGTTCTTACTATAATCGAATTCATTTTGAATTGCCTGAAAAGTTTTATGATTCTTTTTTGAATTTTCTTTTTTAAAAAAATAAATTATGTATTCGGTGCTGCTTTCCGAATAGATTTGTGATTCCAGATAATAAAAAGAATTATCAAATTCAATAATATTATTTTTTAAAGGTAGCTTCAGATTAAGCTCTTTATTCTTTAAAGGTTTATTTTTGTAAATAATTTTATTCTTTTTTGAAACAAAAGCATAATCTTTAAAATTATCAAGAAATTTGAATTTGTTATCAGCCATATTCTCACCGGTATTTTGAAAAAATCTGTAATAATTCAAAAATACAAATTACTTATGCACCAGCCTGGCTGCAAATGCACCATCAATTCCGTGTATATGAGGCATCGTCTCAAAATATCCATTTTTTGTAACTTCTGCAGGTATGTATTTTTCCGCAGGGTCTAATTCAAAATCAGGAAATTCCTTAAGAAACCATTCAATATTATCTCTGTTCTCTTCCGGCTCTATTGTACAAGTAGAATATACTATTACAGTTCCTTTTTTGGATAATTTGGCAGCATTTGTAAGAATTTTTTTCTGCATATCAGCCATCTGATAAATATCATCAAGCTCCCTTTTCCATTTTATGTCAGGTTTTTTTCTTAATGTACCAAGCCCCGAACAAGGAACGTCGGCAAAAATAATATCCGGCTTCTCATCAAACTCAATTTCAGAAGCATCACCCGTCATAGTTTCTATGGAATTCAATCCTATTCTGGACGAGCCTTCTTTGATGAATCGCAGCTTTGATTCATATTTGTCAAGAGCTACTACACGCCCATCATCATTGAGTTGCTCTGCAAGATAGAACGACTTGCCTCCGGGTGCTGCACACATATCCAGCACAAAAGAACCCGGCTTCGGAGATGCGAGCTTTGCCGCGAGAGATGCACTTGTATCCTGCACAGTAATCTCACCTTTTTCAAATAGTTCAAAAGTAGAAATATCAAATCCCGGTGAAATAAGTTTTATGGAATTATCAAGATAATCCGAAGTGGAAAAATTGATTTTATTTACGTTCAGATAAGTTTTCACATCCTGAGGCGTTGTTTTTAATTGGTTTACTCTGATTATAGTATCAGGAGGAATATTGTTATAGCTCATAATCTTTACTGCATCACTTATTCCGAATCTGTTAATCCATCTTTTAGCCATCCACTTTGGATGAGCATGAATTACCGCATAGTGATAAACCTCATCCTGAGCAGTATCGGGATATCTGATATTTTTAATATTTCTTGCTATATTTCTTAATACTCCGTTTACTATTCCGGCTGTTTTTTGCCCCTGAATACCTTTTACGATTTCCACGGCATCATTTATTGCGGCATAGTCAGGTATTCTTTCCAGCATCATTAGCTGATACAGTGCTACTCTCATTGAATTTTTAACTATATTGAGGCATTTCTGATAATCACCGAAATAAAATCCGTTAAGCACCCAGTCAAGTTTGGGCTTCCAGCGGATTACTCCGTTAATTAATTCAGTAAGCAGTGCTTTATCCTGCCTGCTGAATTCCACATTTTTGAGTTCATGAGAAATTAGTTTATCAATGTAAGAATCGCTCCTGTCAAACCTGCTGAGTATTTTTACAGCAGATTGACGGGCAGGATTTATTGAAATATCCTCTTTGTTTTCAATATTATTACTGCTATTCTCGTTATTAAAATTATTAGGTGTAACGCTTTCCATATTAAAGTGTAAATATATTATAAATAAATCATAAGTCATATACGGAATTAGCAATGCGAATATTGTTTTTAACAGCACTATTAATTTTTTTAGCAGAGAATAATCTTTTTGCACAGAGACTCGATTCTCCAATTACTCCAATCAAAGAATCAAGCGATAAGGAATTGGGAATTTTTGCCGGGCTTGGGGGAAATATCCAGAATGGCTCTATGTATGTAGATTGCGAAACCTGCGAATTTAATTCGGGCTCTCATCTGAGTTTTACTTTCGGACTTCTGTATCAGCTAAAACTTAATGACTGGTTCAAATTCGGTTTTGCACTTTCTTATGATGATTTTAGTATGGATAGCGAATATACTGAAGTAACTTCACAATCTTATGACGCTGAGATTATCAATGTTCCTTTTACTCATAAAGCCGAACTCAATATGAACGGTATTTCTGCGTTTCCATATTTGCAATTTGACCGGCTTGATTTTGCATTTTTGAGGGTAGGTCCCGGCATATCCTATATACTCGACAGGGATTTGACTCATACAATGACACTCGCCGAAGAAAGAATTATCACTAATGACGGCAGAGTAATTGACCTCAATCTGCTTGAAGGCAATAATAATGAAGTGATTTTCGAAGATAATGA
>CAZIXJ010000257.1:0-4801 GCA_964542835.1 uncultured Hyphomicrobiales bacterium | reverse complement strand
TACTTTCTTCTGGAGAGTAAGTATTACCGCCAACGGACAAACGGGAGAATGGAGCGAAATCTTTAGTTTTAGCATCGTTAAAATTCACGAGATTTCTCTGCATACAGGATGGAATTTAATCTCATCATATTTGATACCGAATAACAACAACATAGAAGATATTTTTAGTGATATTGCAGAAGAAATTGTTATTGTAAAAAATAATGAAGGAGTTTATATACCTGAAGAACTAAACTCATTGAATTACTGGAATCATAAAAAAAGTTATGTGGTATATGCAAATTCACCGTGTATTTTGGAAATCAAAGGCAACAATGCCGTGGAGGAACAAAAATCAATCAACCTTACTCAGGGATGGAACTATGTGTCATTTTTAAATGAAGATTTACAGACTATTACAAATGCTTTAAATTCCATAAGCTCCGAACTTATAATTGTAAAGGCAGAATACGGCAACATATATTTGCCATTTTTTAGTATTAATACTATTTTAGAAATGCAGCCCGGCAAGGGTTATCTGATTTTCGTCAATAATAATATTACATTATATTATTAAATTTAAAAATATTAATCAAACTTATTAGTTTTGTAGTATGGATGTGGAAAAAAACAGTAAAATAAATTAAAAAATATTAAATGTATTATATTTATTATTTTTATATTTGTATTATTGAATAAATGCAATTAAAATTAGGTTAAATAATTGAAAATAATTGTAATAAGAAATTTTTTTAATAATTTTTAGGAATAATTATGAAATTTATGAAAGTACTTATCTTTGTATTTGTTGCTTTTGGAATAAGTAACAAAGCTTTTGCTGAGTTGTTTCACTTCAGTGTAACTGAAGGCGATCCGACAAATTCCATGACTATCGTTATTGATAGCGATTCTGATCCAACATTAGATGGTGTTGCTATTGAACCCGGGGATGAAATCGGTATGTTCAATAATGATGGAGTTTGTGTTGGTGCAATTGCATGGGAAAATGATGTTACCCATATTACAGCTTGGGGGGTAGATGGTTCTACGCCCGGTTACCTTGCCGGTGAAGAATTACAATATAGACTTTGGAGTGCTGCTGCAGACAAAGAGTATGACAACATAACTGTCGTTCATCATGATGCTGATGATAATGTAATTGACGGTGAATTTGATAATAATTTACCATACATATACATTTTTTCTTTTTCTGCTGTTTCTACTCCTAAAGCCCCTGTTCTGGATTCTCCTGCTGATTTGGCAGATGGAGTTTTCCTTACAGGAAGTTTAGAATGGTATAGCGTATTAAACGCTGACTCATACAGTCTTATGGTTTCCAAAACAAGTGATTTTTCATCAGAAGTTGTATTAGATGAAACAGATTTAACATCCACTCAGTATTCTTATACTCTGGATGACTATAACACTACTTATTACTGGAAGGTAAAAGCAACTGATGATGCAGACGGAGATTCCGAATGGTCTGAAACATGGGAATTTACTACTTATAACGGTGTTACAAAGGAAGTAGAAGCAACTCTATATCTTAATGGACTTTGGGATGGAACAGAGCATACACCTGTAGCCGTTTCAATAGAACTAAGAACAGGCGATGATATTATGGAATCAACCGTAGTAGAAAGAAAAGCTGCTATGCTTAATTCTGACGGTACTGCCACAGCAAATTTCGGACAGGTAGATGACGGTGATTACTGGATGATAGTTAGAGCAGCCGGCTATTTGCCACTTGCAGCTCCGGCTAAAGTTTCACTTTCTGATGCCGGAGTTACTTACAATTTCACTACTGCTTCCACTCAGGCTATTGGTGGAACAAGTGCAATGTTAGAGAATTTGTCTGATTTGTGGGAAGCAAGGGCTGGTGATTTGAATTTTGATAGTTCTGTTGCTACTTCAGATATCCCATTAATGATTAATTCTCTTGGTTCAAGTGTTAATACATCTGTACCGGCACCTTAATTATTATTGTTATAATGATGTGATTTTGTTTAATGTTAAATATATTTGGAGAAAATTTTATGAGTAAATTAAACTCAAAAACACTGCTATTTTTTGCTCTATTTTTGTTTTTGTCGCTACAAACTCAAAACATTTTAGCAGCGGAAAAAGTTAGCTTTTCTATTCAGGATAGATATGCTGAAGATGGTATTTATTATGCTGATTTATACGCTTCTGTTCCTGAAAATGTAACTTGGGATGTAAATGTAACTGTTGTTGTTAGTTACAATACGAATGCGCTTATTTTAGGAGAATATGATAACGTTAATTTACTTAATCTAAATAGTGAATTAAGTTCATATCCAACAACAACTCAAAAAATATGGAATTCTGAAGGAACTATGTCTGTAAATATCAATAATTTTGGCGGATTTGCAGATTTTTCAAATGAAACCGTAAGATTAGCTACTTTGCAATGGGAAATTGTTGATGGTTCATTAATGGATAATGTATCATTTGATGTTAGTGGAAGTGGTAGTCAAATATCAGACGGCTTAATTAATTTAACCTACGACCCTGATTGCGATTCTGAAACTTGCTATAAAGTTGACCAACCAACTTCACAGCAGGTAGCTCTTCCTGTTCCTACTCTTGAATCACCTGCCGATATGGCTATGGGTCAGGCTTTGAATGTATCTCTTGAATGGAACGCCGTTGAGCATGATGCAGTTGATACATATGATGTTGAGGTTGCTACTGATGATGCATTTAGTAATATAATACTGGAAGACAATACTACTTCTACAAGTATTGCACTAACCGGATTAAGCAATGGCACTGAATACTACTGGAGAGTTCGCTCAAGTGATGATGACATGGGAATCACCAGCGACTGGTCTCTTCCTTGGGAATTTAAGACTTTGCTTTCTTCTCCTACACTTGCATCACCTTCTGACGGAACATTAGGTACAAGCCTTACTCCTACTCTTACTTGGAATTCCGTAACAGGCGCTGATGGATATTTACTTTATGTAGAAGATGCTACTGGCACTGTAGTAGGACCTATGCCTATCGCAAGTTCTACGTCCTATGATATCGTTTCCGGTGCTTTAGATAATTACGAAAATTATGACTGGTATGTAAAAGCATACGAAGAAGATGGAATGGGCGGCTCTTATGAATCAGATCCTTCTGATGTTTGGAGTTTCAGAACTATGGTTGCCACTCCCGTTATTTCTACGCCAACTGATGGTACAAATGGATTAAATACTGAAGTTACATTTGAATGGACAGATGTTCCAGGAGCTGCTTCCTATAATATTGAAATATGGGAAAACGGCTCTCTTTTAGCTTCTGATAACGTTTCTATTCCGATGTATGAGTATAATTCATTTGATTATTGTGCTGAATACGAATGGAAAGTGCAGGCAGTTGATGGTGATGGTTTTGAAGGAGAATTTAGTAATTTAGCTACATTCGAAACAGAAGCTGCACCACCTGCTTTAGCATCACCTGCAAACGAAACAAAAAATACACCTCTTGATGTTACTTTGGAATGGGATGCTGTAGATTGTGCTGTATCTTATGATGTAACAATCGAATGGGGCGAAGGTAATTCTTATACTGAGAATGTTACAGGTACTACCTTTGATTATGGTCTTTACGATTATTTCACAGACTATACTTGGTATGTAGAAGCAATAGACCAGTATGGTAATTACAGCGATGTTTCTGAAATGTGGGAATTCAGAACTACCTTAGATGCTCCCGTACTTTCTACTCCTGCTCATATGGCAAATGGTTTAGCTACTACAGTAGATTTCGAATGGGAAGAAGTTACTGGTGCATATGAATATATTTTAGAAATTTACAAAGATGGTTCATTGTATGAAACACTAAATTCAAATTCCAACTCACTAACATGGAATCAATTTGATTATTGTTCGGAATATAGCTGGAAAGTAAAAGCTGTTGATGCTGAAGGATATGAAGGGGAATTTTCAGATGTATTTACATTTGAAACAAAACCTGCTCCTCCTGTATTAGCATCTGTTGATGATGGTGCTGTGAATGTACCTCTTGATGCTACTCTTGAATGGAATTCAGTTCCTTGTGCAGTAGAATATGATATTACAATTATGTGGGGCGAAGGTAACTCATTTACTGAAACTGTTACAGGTACTACATACGATTATGCAAATTATGAATATTTAACAGATTATACTTGGTATGTAGTTGCTTATGATTCATATGGCAATCCAAGTGATGAATCTGAAACATGGGCATTCGAAACAATTATTGAAAAACCTGAAGTACCAACATTGTCATCTCCGGCAGATATGGCTACTGAAGTAGTTCTTACCGGTGATGTAGAATGGAATGAAGCTGACAGAGCAGAAACTTACGAAGTGGAAATTGCTACTGATAATGCATTTACTACTATCGTTCATAATGAAGCAGATATTTCAGGCTTACTTTCTTCATATGTAGGTTTGGATAATGATACTGACCACTGGTGGAGAGTAAGAGCAACAAATGTTGGTGGTACTTCCGATTGGTCTGAAGTATTTGAATTTAAAACTATGCTTCTGGCACCTCCTATGGTTACAAATCCTACAAATAATGAATCAAACACATTACTTGATTTTGATGTAGAATGGGATGATGCTCAGGGTGCTGTGGCATATAATTTACAATTATCTGATGACCCTACATTCGCTACTACTATCTATGATGAATCTGAATTAACCGTTAATTCTTATACAGTAAGTCTTGACTATGGTAATACTTATTACTTAAGATTGCAATCCATAGATGAAGTAGATAATCTTTCAAACTGGGGAGTAACTACATTCACAACTGTTGA
>CAZIXJ010000256.1:1864-4818 GCA_964542835.1 uncultured Hyphomicrobiales bacterium | reverse complement strand
GAATAATTTATATAATTTTTTAAATGAAAAAATCAGAACCAAATAGTAATGTTTATCAAATTGATAATGAAAGAGAAAACAATCTGATTTCTCTTCTGGGACCTGTAACTATTTCCAATTCATCTGATTTTCGGGATATCACCGGTAAAATTGATGTATCTAAAAATATTATTCTGGATTTTAAAGACCTTAAAGATTATGATTCATTTCTAGTATTAATATTAAACAAATTGGAAAAAATTGCAACAGAAAATAAGATAGAAATAAATTATGATAACATTTCTGAAGATATTACCGGCTTTATTGATATTTTAAAATCCACAAAAAAAATTGAAATAGAACCCAAAATACTTCCCGGAAAAATCAGCAGATTCTTCATATTTGTTGGCAGCGAAGTACGAGAAATGGCAGGAGATGCTTATGATTTTATTTCATTTCTCGGCGAATTATTGCTAAAATTATTTAATCTGATAATAAGACCGTGGGACATGAGATGGAAAGATATGCCTCTGCATTTCACCAAAACAGGTGTATATGCTATTCCAATTACTGTGCTGATTATGTTTCTGATAGGTATAATTACAGGATATCAGGGCGCTATGCAGCTTAAGCAGTTTGGAGCGGATATTTTTATAGCCGACCTTATAGGCATTTCCCTTACGAGAGAGCTTACTCCGCTAATGGTAGCAATTCTCGTATCCGGAAGGTCCGGTTCGTCGTTTGCTGCAGAAATTGGCACTATGAAAGTATCCGAAGAGATAGATGCTTTGGAATCTATGGGATTTGACTCTATGAAATTTCTCGTACTTCCGAGAGTATTATCTGTAACAATAGCCATGCCAATACTCACGATGATTTGTAACGTAGTAGGTATAGGCGGAGGTTTGCTTACTGCACTTACTACACTTGAAATTACAATTACGGGTTTTATAAATCAGCTTCAGAGTACTCTGTCATTCTTCGATGTATTCACAGGAGTATTTAAAAGCATAATTTTTGGCTTTATGATTGCTGCTGTTGGCTGCTTTAGAGGTTTGCAGGTAAAAGGTGGAGCAGAATCCGTAGGAAGATACACTACTGCTTCCGTAGTAACCGGTGTACTGCTGATAATTCTTGTAGATGCAATGTTTGTATTTGTTTTTCAGGCATTAGGGATATGATAAATAAAAATATAATAGAAGTAAAAAACTTAACAGTCAGATATGGAGAACTGACAGTGCTTGATAATGTATCATTTGATATTAAACAGGGTGAAATTTTCCTTATTGTAGGTGGCAGCGGATGTGGCAAAAGCACTTTGCTAAGGCAGCTTATAGGTCTTGAGTATCCCACATCCGGAGAAATAAATATTGACGGCATGGATTTTATTAATTCCGAACATAATGAAAGAAAAAATATAATTCAAAAGTTTGGTGTCTTATTTCAATCCACCGGGCTTTTTGCCTCAATGACTATTGCTGAAAATATTGATTTAGTCCTTGAGAATTATACTTCTTTAACTCCTGAAGAAAGAGAAGAGCTAATTGATATAAAACTCGATTCGGTCGGGCTTGCGGGATTTCAGAATTATCTTCCAAACGAAATAAGCGGTGGAATGAAAAAAAGAGCGGCTCTTGCACGTGCTCTTGCCCTCGACCCAGATTTGCTCTTTTTTGATGAACCATCTTCAGGGCTTGACCCGCTTACATCTGCTTCACTTGACAGATTAATTCAGGAGCTGAATAAAGGGCTTAATGCCACTATGGTAATAGTTACTCACGACCTTGCAAGTATTCTTACTATTGCTGACAAAATTATTATGCTTGACAGCAGCGTAAAAGGCATTCTTGCAAAAGGCTCTTCAGATGAACTGAAAAATTATAAAGACAATGAATTCGTTTATAACTTCTTTAACAGAATATCGAAATAAATAATGAGGTAAAATATGGCACCGCAAAAAGCAAAAAGCAAAAATCTGTTTCTTATAGGATTATTTGTTTTGGTTGGCATGGCATTAGTAGTAGCTACTATTATCTGGCTTGGTGCTAATCAGTTTTTAAAAAAACAGGTAAATTACGTTACATACTTTAATTCTTCCGTGGAAGGGCTTGAACAAGGGTCTCCCGTGAAATATCAGGGCGTACCAGCAGGAAATGTTTCTGCAATAAAAGTAGCTAAAGACGGAAAGCTGGTAGAAGTAGTAATGAGAATAGACGAGAATGTTACTATTGATACAAATATAAGAGTGCAGCAAACTATGTCGGGCATTACAGGAGCGAAATTTCTTCAGTTGCTGTACAGAGAAGCAAAGTCTGATACTCTCGGAGAAATAGCTCATCTTCCATTTGAGCCACCTTATAAATATATTCCTGCTACACCTTCATCTCTTGAAGAAACTTTTACCGCAGCAAGAGAAGTGGTAAATAATCTCAAACAGCTTGAAATCAATAAACTCAATTATAAGATAATGCACTTTCTTGATACATACAGTAATTTTATACTGGACACAAATATGACTCAGATTGTGATGAATCTGAAAAATTCTACTGAAAGAGTAAGCAATATTCTCGATTCGGCTGATAATTCCAATATTATTTCCAATCTTGAAACATCATCGGAAAGGCTTATACAATCATCAGACCAAATGGTGCAAATGACTCAAAACCTTACATTGCAGATTGCTGATATGCATCTGCCCGAATATGTTGATAAAATGTATAATAGATACGATTCCACTATGATTACTGCCGATAAAACCATACAGAATATTAATTTCAGGGCGCAAAACTTTCTTGTGGAATTAACTCTGGTAATAGATGAACTGAAACAAACAAATGAAGAACTGCAAAAATCTCTGAGAGTAGTGAGCGATGCCCCTTCTCAGATATTTTTATCCAATCCTCCTCCTGAAGAAAAATAACGTGAAAGGTATTAATATGAAATTTGATAAAGAAATACCCAAAATATTAAAAAAT
>CAZIXJ010000256.1:0-1854 GCA_964542835.1 uncultured Hyphomicrobiales bacterium | reverse complement strand
AAATAATTCTAAAGGTATAATCTATGAAATTTGAGAATAATATACTGGATAAATTAAAAAATGCTCAAAAAGTAGCCGTACTCACCGGTGCCGGAGTTTCTGCAGAAAGCGGTATTAAAACTTTCAGGGACCCCGACGGACTTTGGGCAAAATTTAATCCGCAGGAACTAGCCAGTGTAAATGGATTTCTCTCCAACCCAAAGTTGGTATGGTCCTGGTATCAGGAAAGAAGAAGATTGATTGATTCGGCTAATCCCAACCCGGGGCATTATGCAATAGCAAAAATGCAGGAATTATTCGATGAGTTTCATCTGATAACTCAAAATGTGGACAGACTCCATCAGAAAGCCGGTTCTGAAAACGTAATCGAATTACATGGTAATATAATAGAAAATCACTGCCAGAATTGCGGGAAGCCATTTACAGAAGAAGTAGATTTATCAACAGATGAATTATCTGTCTGTACCTATTGCGGAGGTAAAATCAGACCATCCGTAGTTTGGTTTGGTGAAATGCTGCCGATGGATGCTATTACTAATGCAGAAAAGGCAGCAGCAGAGTGCGATGTATTTTTTAGCGCCGGCACATCTGCCGAAGTATATCCGGCTGCTAATTTACCCGTTATTGCCAAGCAAAACGGAGCTTTTTTGATAGAAGTAAATCCTCATACTACTCATCTTACTCCATATGCTGATTTGCATATTAATGAGCCGTCGGGAGTCGGACTTCCCGGATTAATAGATTCATATGAAGAATATTTAAAGGAAAACAAATGATAGCAGGCATCGGAACTGACATAGTAGAAGTGAAAAGAATAAAAACAGCTATTGAAAAATACGGAGATAGATTTAAAAACAGAATATTTACTGAGCTTGAGCAGGAATATTGCGATAGCTGGGGCGAAAACAAATTCGTTCATTATGCAGCAAGATTTGCTGCTAAAGAATCATTCAGCAAGGCAATAGGAACAGGGATTACCAAAGGTTTTAAATTTAAGGAAATTGGTATTGAAAATCTCAAAACAGGCGAACCTCTTGTAGTGCTCACCGGAGGATTGCTGGAAAAATACGGCAATATTAGAGCAAAAGTCTCTCTGTCTCATACTGATAATAATGCCATTGCTTATATTATTCTCGAAGATAATTCATAATCGTTAATATCCATTGCAGCTTTTACTCCCTGAGCAATACTTATAGATGACTGCCTTTTACTACCGTTAATCAAGTCTCCGGCAAGAAATATTGTTTGGTTTAACTGATTTTTCAACTCATTATTGCTAATCAGTTTATCATTAGGTTTTCTTCCGGTAGCATAAAGCAGGTAATCATAATTAAGGTACTTATGATTTTGAAAATTCAGATTGATTTTTCCGTTTTTTTCACTAACATTTTCAATTTCATAATTAAATCTGATTTGGATATTTCTTTGTTTTACTTCATTCAGAAGCAGGTGGTTGCACTTAATTTTGGTGTTTCTTATTAATATTTCAGATATATTATGATTATCATAAAGACTCAGAGCATAATCAAAAGCAGCATCTCCTGAACCCACTACAGCTACTGATTTATTTGATATTTCAGGCATTGAGGCATATTCACTGAAAATAAGGTCAGACACTTTATGAGTATCTGATATTAAGGGCAAAGTACCGGTTGCAAATATAATATATTTTGAAATGATTTTATGTTGATTAGAAATTGAGTGCCACTTGCTTTGAGAAGCATCATATTCAATATTACTTATTTCATCGAAAATATAGTTACATTTAAAATAATCTAATTGTTTTTGAAAAATGTTTGGGCCAGGTTGACGGCAATGGTGGTCTTTCCAGTGCCGCCCTTGCCGCTGGCTATG
>CAZIXJ010000255.1:0-4845 GCA_964542835.1 uncultured Hyphomicrobiales bacterium | reverse complement strand
AAAAATCTTCAGCAGAGTATTATAATCCTTTTATAAATTGCTCGTATGATAGAAAATTAGTATAAGTACCAAAATTCTGTGAATAACAAAAAAAATGTGCCACGCTTGTAAAGTGTGGCACATTTTACTTTTAATCAGTAAATTCAGCAAAAAATCATTTGCCTCTTTTCAGTTCATCTATTACTCTGAATGTAATATCAAAATTTTCTTCAGAATAAAGTACGGCAGCTGCAGTTTTATCAAATACAAGGTTAATTCCTTCGGCTTTTGCTACCTCATCTATAGCTTCCTGTACTTTTTCGCGAATAGGCTCTAATAACTCCTCTCTCATAAGAGTAAGCTCGCCCTGCTGTCCGAATTTTTCTTCCTGAAACTGCAATATTTTATTTTGTTCCTGCTGCAGCCTCATTTCTTCATCCTGCTGTGCTTCAGCAGTCATCATACCCTGCTGCTTCTGGTAATTCTGCACATCTTCTTCAAATTTTGTTCTCATATTGATAAGGGAATCCTGATAAACAGTAGCAATATCTTTTAATTGCTTGTCAGCTTCTTTTGCGGCAGGCATTTCCGTGATAATTGTTTCAAGATTTACGATGCCTACTTTGAGATTTGTTGATTGTGAATCTGCCTTATAAACAAATGTAATGACAAATGCAAATAGCAGCAGCGTTTTCATAAGAATTTTCATAATATATCTCCTTTATAAAAAAATAATTAATATTGTCCTAAGTGAAATAAAAATTTCCAGCCGGATATCTCATCTCCGGTTCCGTATGTATCAAAGCCGTAACCGTAACTAAATCCAATGATACCGATAGGATTTATCATCATTTGCACTCCTACGCCGGCAGCCCTTTTCAAATCAAAAATATCAGACCTGTTCAAATCAGTCCATACATTCCCGGCTTCGGCAAATGCATATAAATATACTGGCATTGGGTCTAAGGCTACTGCAAAGCGAAGTTCGGCAGTGTATTTTGCAAGAAGTCTGTTACCTGTTCTGTTGCCGACTTCATTATCAGGATAGCCCCTGAGGGGAGTTACGTTAAATCCTCCAAGTCCGTTACCGCCCATCCGGTAAAGCTCAATCTGTGAAATAGTAGTGTCAGTCTGAATACCGGTAATGTAGCCAAACTGAGAGCTTAGCATAAATACAAGTTTATCTGAATTATCTATCTGCAGAATCGGATTATACATTTCAAATTTTAATTCGGATTTGAGGTAATCTGTTTCTCCAACTTTTAATGCCCCCATAGCGAGGTCATTTGATAACGAGAATTTGGAGCCGCGGGAAGGGAAAAATGTATTGTTGATGCTTACACGTGATATTTTCTGTGCGAGAGTAACCTCAGAGTATTGTCCTTCTCTGTAATAGATGGAGCTTGTAGCATTATCATTCAGGATGTATCTGAGAGACCAGTCGCCACGCCAGTAATCATCGGGCCACTTGAATCTCCTTCCAAAATTGAGGGAAACCCCGGTTCTTCTCTGCTCAAGTGTGGAAAAATTGTAATATGTATCAAAAATATTAAATCCGACAGTAGTAGGCTCATCCATTAGCCACGGTTCAGTAAATCCAAGTGAAAAAGTCCTGTATCTGTTTGCCTGACCAAATTCCCAGTTGAAATTAAATACCTGTCCGCCCCCGCCTTTTAATGGTTCTGTAATGGAAAAATTATTGAATGTAAGCCCTAATGCACCGGTAAGCCCGAAACTGCCTGCAAACCCAACTGACGCATTAAATGTATCTGTGGAGCGTTCTTCCACTTTATAAATAATATCTACCGTAGTAGCATCGTTTTCAGATGGCTGTACATCAGGCTGCAATCCTTCGGGATTGAAATACTGCAATACTCCTAGCGCCCTGATACTTCTTATAATTGCCGAACGATCGAAATAGTCCCCGGGGCGTGTATAAAGTTCTCTTCTTATTACCTTGTCTTTAGTTTTTGTATTGCCTACGATTCTTACTTTATTAATCGTATATCTTTCATTTTCATAAACGTTTACTACTATATCCACTGTATCGGGAGCTATTCTTACTTCTTTTGGCTGAAGCATAGCCTGAAGATAACCGTTATCGAGATACAGGGAAGAAGCATCCGTCTGATTTTCATTACCGAGCAGATTCATTTCAAATTTCGTCATATCATAAGGATCGCCTTTTTTGAATTCAAGTCTCTGCCTAAGTACATTATCAGGGTAAACCGTATTACCGTCGAAAGTGATATCCCTTACATATACTCTCTGCCCTTCATTTACTTTTATATTAATATTTACTCGCTCGTCTTCTTCATCGTATATTACTGTATCGCTTACGATATTTGCATCTATAAAACCTTCTGATTTGTAATGTTTAATAAGCAGTTCGAGGTCAGCTTTGTATTCCTCTTCGTCAAATTTGGCAGATCTCCAGAATCTCCACCATGATTTTTCTTTTGTTTCATCAAAAGATTTTTTCAAATCATTTGCATCAAGTTGTTCATTTCCTTCGAATGAAATCTCTTTTACTTTAAACTTTATTCCTTCTTCCACATAAATATCGAGATTAACGTATCCTGCTGTATCGGTTTGCTGCATATCAATATCTACAGTGGCGAAAGAAAGGTCTTCTTCGTCATATTTTCTTTTTATGCTTTTTTCCATAAGATACAAATCATAATTAGATATTATATCTCCGCGGATTTTGTTTGTGGCTTCTTCTATATCAAAATCATCGAGTTTGTCGTTATTTTTAATTATCATTTTATTAAGCCGCGGATATTCATCTACTTCAATTCTGAGGAATAAACCGGCAGGGGTAACGTTATCTACGGTAAGCCTTACATCGGAAAATTGCTTTCTGTCCCATATATTTTTAATTGCAGTTTGTATTTTGGGGTCGAAAGGATATTGAATATCCTCTCCTGCCCTCAATCCGGACAGAGTAATTATTGTTTCCGAATCTGAATATTTATTGCCTTCTACGCTTATTCCGGCTATTGTATATTTTTGCACTGCATCCTGAAGAGCAGAAGCTCCGGGATTAGGAACTCCGCCCATTTGAGCAAATGATTCAGATGAAAAAACAGCAAATAATATGATTATTTTAAGAATTTTTAATAGCATTTACCACCCGCTCTATAATTGAATTTTCATTTTGAGCACTTCCTGACTTAATTTGTACAGATGTTTTGCCATATCTTCTTTCACGCTTCACAAAATTTAATAGTGCATCATAAAGATCATTCCTATCAAATTCGGGCCAATATTTTTCGGAAATATACATTTCTCCGTAAGCCATTTCCCAGAGCAGAAAATTGCTCAGCCTCATCTCTCCGCTTGTGCGAATAAGAAAATCGGCATCCGGCAAATCTTTAGTAGTAAGATATGAAGAAAATAAATTATCATCAATATCTTCGGGAGAGACTTTCCCGCGGCGAATATCAAGCCCAATCATCTGTACCGCTCTTACTATGTCCCATCTGCCACTGTAGCTTAGAGCAAGAGTAAGATTAAGCCCTTTATTTTCTTTAGTAAGCTCAGTGGAATGATGAAGTAATTTCTGAACGTTTTTTGGAAGAGAGTTGGTCTTCCCAATAGTTCTCATTCTCACATTATTCTCATTAAGCTCTTTTAATTCCTGCTTTAGATACCTTTCAAGAAGTTTCATAAGACCATTTACTTCATAAGACGGTCTGTTCCAGTTTTCGATTGAAAATGCATAAAGAGTAAGATATTCCACGCCTATTTGAGAGCATGCTTTTACTATGTCTCTTACGGTCTCTATTCCCTGCTGATGTCCTTTCAGCCGGGGTTTATTCCTCTCCACAGCCCATCTGCCGTTGCCATCCATAATTATGGCGAGATGCTTCGGCAAATCTCCTGACTGAAGGATTCCTTTTTGCTTTTCATAATCTGCAGAACTTTGTTCACTTTTCCAGCTCACAACAAAAACTCCTTTCGATGTATAATTTTTTACAAGTTACAAATTTAACTCTATTTAAAAAAATATACAAGTTTACATTTGATTTTTATAAACTATATTCATCATTGCACCATTTAATAATAAATCTTGCCGAATCGGTTTCTCCGTTAAATATTGAATAATTAAAGCCTGCGTTGTTATCGGAAGATTTTCTTATCTCTATTTCATCTCCCGCCAGAGTTTCTTTAAGATAATTTATTTCAATATCAGCAGGGCGATTCGATTTTAAAAAAGACATATCTTCAGCATCTGTTATCCATTTTATGTAATTAGTATTATTTACGTGCTGATTAATATCGATTTCGCTGTTTTTTGCCTTTATTTTGCTAATTACTTTGTAATTTTTAATTTTTGGGATTTTATTCAAATCATCTTCATCGGAAAATTTATCAAGTGAATAAGGGTTGATAAGATTTTTATCAATTCTTGTAATTTTTCTTGTTTTCTCATTAATTATGAGCCAGTCTGATATGACTTTGGCGGTCATATCGCCATTCATATTTGTTACTTCCCAGCATCTGTTTGCTATTATGCCGTCAGTGCCGGTGGTCCATGTGCGTATTCTTATGTCTTGCTCCCATTTAGGAAGTGAATATACTGAAAGCTTAATTTTGCTCAGTATCCATACAAGGTCTTGCCGGTGGAGGTCCTTCCATCCTATCTTAAGGCTTTTCACGTGTTGATATGCCGCCTCCTGAAGCAATCCAAAAAAATTATTCAGTGATAAATAATTTCTAAAATCAGTTTCGTAGGAAGATATTGTATGAAGTCCTTCCCAGTATTTTTTTTCTGCAATTTCTTCATTATTCAGAGTTGAAGTCATTTTATTAAAAATTTTGGTGAAACATTCATTACAAAATTACTGAAAATATTGGCTT
>CAZIXJ010000254.1:0-4848 GCA_964542835.1 uncultured Hyphomicrobiales bacterium | reverse complement strand
GATGCTCCTGCGTTTACTCCCGGTGGCGGACCTCCTGTAAATTTTGCTGCCATTCAGCAGGCAATCAACGACAGTATTATGGCTTTATCCGGAGAGAATCCGGAACTTGACTTAAACTTAAATGCATTCAGAGCATTGGCTCTCGGAAATGAAGAGCTTGAAGTAGAAAAGAATATCGGTTTTGAATTTGGTTATAAAGGAATATTTGATAATAAACTTTTTATTACTGCTGATTTCTATTACAACCGGCTTACTGACTTTATTACAAATTTTCTGCCCGGAGTAAACCCGAATATAGAAAAATGGAGTCCGAATCTTCAGAGAGAAATGGCTCAATATGATGATTTGGTTTATGATATGGTAATGTCATCTCTTAGTGAAAGAGACAGAGAAAGACTTTCATATATTAATGGTCAGCCTGCATTTGTAGTTTCCAATTTTAACGTTGGAAAAGTGGACCAGTATGGATTGGAATTTGGAGCTAATTATTATCTTAATGATGAACTGAAAATCGGTGCTAATTACTCATATTATAATTACGATGTGATTACAAACAATTCCAATCAGCCTCTGCTGCCAAATACATCGCCACATAAGATTAATCTGAGTATATCTTATATTCAGCCAAAGAAATATGATGCGGAAATATCTTTTAATTACACAGAAGGCTTTGAATGGCTTGCAGGCACATATTTCGGCAATGTTCCTTCCTATGCTGTAATGAATTTTACAGCAGGATATTTCATTACTGACAATTTACATTTTGGAGTGAATATAAACAATGTACTAAACAGAGAATATTATCAGGTATTCGGCGGCACATTTCTACCGAGATATTCTACTGCAAAGCTCAGCTATGAGTTTTGATTCTGTATAGAAATTGTGGTTCTCTCTTCAGGCGAGGAAGCCTGAAATACCTTTTTTTTATCATATTCCCGGCTGCGGGTGGTATTAATAAGAAAGTAAAAGGATTTTTAACTTAATGATAAATTCTTAATTGAAAGCATTGTGATGTCATCATACTGTTCATTCCCACCTGCAAATTTGCGGGTCTCGGTAATAATCTTGTCGATTAATTCGGCGGATTTCAAATTCTTGTTATCCAATAGCAGGCTAAGAAGTCTTTCAGTTCCGAAGTCTTCTTTTTCAGAATTTTCAGCTTCGTTCACACCGTCAGTATAAATAAAAATCAAATCATTTTCTTTGATTTTTATTTCTTTTATCTCATAATCATCACAGATAATATCAAATCCGAGAATCAACCCTGTAGAATCCATCAAATTGTATCTATCCTCTGATATATGCACTGCGGGATTATGTCCTGCATTAATATATTCAAATATATTCTTTTCAATATCAAGTATGCCAATAAAAAGAGTTACGAATTTATCGGCTTCAGTATTTGTAAATATCTGTTTGTTCAGTATTTCTACTATTTTCAGTAAGCTGTGGAAGTTTTCCGAACTTACCTTAAGAGCTGCCTGTAAGTTGGACATTATAAGCGAAGCTGCCACTCCTTTGCCTGATACATCTGCTACTGCCACGAGTGTTTTGGTTTCACTTAATTTGATAATATCAAAATAGTCTCCACCTACCTGCCTGGAAGGTATGCTTTTTCCTGATATATCATAATTTTTAGGAGAAATTATATTTTTCGGAAGAAAATTTTGCTGAATTACTCTTGCATAATTCATTTCATTTTCCAACTGCTTTTTCCTGATTTCATCTTTCAGAAGTCTTACATTTTCAAGTGCAGCCACAGAAATATTTGCAAGAGATTCCAAAAAAACGAGGTTGTCTCCTGTTATTACATCTCCGTTCATTTTTCTTCCTATTATCAGTATGCCTTTAGTTTCACCTTTTTGCTTCATCGGTATTGCATAATGAAAATCAGGATACTTTGATTTAATATCACTGCAAATACTTTGATTTTCCAGATTCAGGGTTCTATCGGCTTTAATAATGCTCGATACACAATTAATTTCTGGTTTGAAGGAAAACTTATTAATTTTTAGTTTTAATTTACCGTCTGTAAATTCATAAACTGCAAATTTTGTAATTGCAAGCTGCCCCATCAAATGAAACGAGAGCATCTTAAATATTTTTTCTTTTGTGAGTAATGTATTGAAATCTTTGGAAATCTCGAGTAAAGTTTTTAGCAGTTGATTTTTTCGTTTGGTTTCTGTCTGTTTCTTTTTAAGTTCACGCAGATTTGCAGCATTATTCAGAGCATTGTTAGTAATAGAAGTTACGAGATGAATATATCGAAATTCTTCATCGCTTATCGGTGAATTAATAAGTCTTTTGCCGAAACAAATGAAATAATTGAAATCATTTTTTACAATTAAAGGAATGCAAATATCTATGCTTTCTTCGGCTAATTTTTCATTTTTATATTTACTGATAAATACAATTTCATCCGAATGAAATCTTTCTATAAAAAAATAATTATCTGCTCTTATTTTTTTTACTTTGAATTTATTGTTTTCAGGGATTAATATTAATGATTTGGAATATTTCAATTTGCCCATAAGGCTCAAAAGAGCAGTATTTATTATTTTGTCATCATCTTCAAATTCATTAAGCCTGGCGCTCAGATCAATTAAAGACTGGAGATTTATTATATTTGTGTCAATCATTATCTGTCAATAATAAATGATATTATCCCATGCGGAATTAAAATGTCTTCTCTTATCTGATTATCAGAAGGAGTAAAAGAATAAATAAATGTGCCGTTTTCTGTGATTTTTGCTGTATATACGAGATTGTCCGTGATATCATAAGTTATGTTATCGAAACTTTCAGGGAAAAACATCCTTGCATCTTTTCTGGAATACCCGTTAATAAAAAGCAGAGAGTTTTGCTCAATTATCAGAGTAAAATCATCGTAAGAATTAATGCTTTTCCCGGGGTTTGCCTTCTCAGGGCTTACAGTTCCGTATGTAATATTAAATGCTGCCGTAGATTCATTATTATCAATATCAAAGTATTCTGCAGCAGCAGGCGACTTATCGGAATCATCGGAATCTTTCCCATATCCGGCAGAAATTACCAGTAAGTTTCTGTCTGCATTCATTATTTCAAGCGATACAGGGCGTGGAGTTACATCAAATTTTGAAATTAAAGATTCATCAATTGCTGAAAATACCGACAAAGAATTATCAGAATAATTAGTAACGGCAATTATATTGCCATCGGCTTTAATATCACTGGGTTTGCTGATGTTTTCAGTTATATCGAAAACATATTCATTCACTGTTAAGTCAATTACTGATATTACGTCAGCATTTTTATGTATTACATATGCAGAAGTGGCATTTTCGGCAAATGCTATCTCAAATGGTTCATAAGAATCAAAATTTATCTCATCAATCAAATTATAAGTGTCGGAATCTACAATCAATATTTTACCCGATTCGGGAATAAGCAGAAAAAAATCATTTCCGAATTTCCGAATTTGCTCTATTTTATTGGAAATAAGATAATCATTACCATTGCTCTTTATATTAATCTCGGAAGTTGATTTTAAAGCAAGATTATATGAATATATTTTGTTTTGATTATCAGAAAATATGATTTTTCTGAATTCATCAGAATTTACAACTTCTGTACTTCCATCATCAGTACAGGAAAACAAAAATGCAATCAATATCAGAATAATTATTCTCATTAGTTTTTCCATTCAGAATCTACAACAGTTATTCTACCGGGATATTTAATAGGACCAAGTGACGTGGAGACAGTAGGGCTGATATCCAGTTTGATTTTTGAAGACGAACCGTTCACTCCTCCAATAGATAATGCGAGATTGATTATTCTGTCGTAACCTTTGTTCCCGAAGAAATCATAAAGGTCCATTGACATCTGAAGCGGTATTGTGGTGGACTGCCCTGAAGCAGGCACTACGATATTGTCATTCACTACGCCGTTAATAGTTTTCACATCATCAATATAAAGAACCCAGTCAATATTGGTAATAGTGGCTTTTGTCTTGGTTTCGCTATTAGTTCCATCATTGGGATTTTTTGCATTAAGTCCGAGTGTAAAATTTGCGGGGAGCTTTTTGGCAGCGAAAGCACCGGTTAATTTTGCTGCATCACGCAATCCAAAATCGGATAATTTAGATTTCTTATCTATTGAAAGTCCGGCAAGACTAAAATTGCTTACGTTTCCGATTTTAAATTCTACTCTCTGCAAATTAGTAATTGTATCGGATATATCTTTCAATACGCTGCAACCGACAACGATAAAAGAAGTTGCAATTAATGCTGTTACCGATAGTATAATTCTCTTTTTCATTATATTTCTTTTATTTGTGATTTGAAATCTTCAAGTGCCAACCCGTCATCAAGCTTAGCTGTCAAATCTTTTACTATTTGAATTTTTTGATTTGATAAATTAAGTGTAGAAAGCAGTTTTACTTTAGCAACAAGCAATTTTTCTTCAATAGGTTTGCTTAAAAAATCATCAGCTCCAGCTTCGATAGATTTAAGCTGATTTGAGACATCATTAAGAGCAGTAACGATTACAACCGGTATATGCTTGGTTTCATCGTTGGATTTAAGATTTTTAACTGTTTCATATCCGTCCATTCTCGGCATCATCACGTCTAAAACTATGGCATCAGGATGCTTTTCATTTACTTTTTCAAGACAGTCTATTCCGTCGTATGCTTCTACTGCATCATACCCGTTTGCTTCAAGGTAACGTTTTAGCAATTTAGTTGTAATTTTATTATCATCAACAACCATTATGAAGGGTTTACTCATACAAAATCCTCTGTAAAAAAATATATTAATGTTAATTTTATTTATATAAAGTTCAATATATAAAAATTATTGTAAAATA
>CAZIXJ010000253.1:0-4859 GCA_964542835.1 uncultured Hyphomicrobiales bacterium | reverse complement strand
TAATTTATTTAGTACTTTTGAGTTTAGTAGATATGCAATAGAATATTTTTTTATTAATTTTTTTACAGATCCAATTATGCTCTTTTTTATATTATTCATAGCAATGATTTGGGGATATCTTATATTTGCAAAAAGAAAGGTTAAGGAGCATAGCAATATAAGAATCAGTCTTCCTCTTTTCTTAGCTTTGTATTCTTTTTTATTTGCATTTTGGTGGGTTGTTTCATTTATTTATAATTTTCTAACTAAAAAAGTATCTTGGAGATAGGAAAGATATAAAAAGATAATTTATTTAAAAAAATCATGGAAAAAAAGAGAAGTTATTTAAAAAATTTTATTATAGCATTTATTCTAGGAACTATTATTTTCATTGGGATCTTTCTTTTAGGATATACTCTCTCTTATTATAATTCTCAAAGATTAATTCAATCTCAAGAAGAATTAAGATATGATTTATTAAGTTTTGAAATTCAAAAAAGCCTATTAGAGGATAATTGTGAAACCTTTAATCCCTATTTATTCAGTGAAGAAATGGATCATCTCGGAGAAGTTATTGGAATACTTGAAAAAAGACTTGGAAAAAATAATAATGAGGTTCTTCAACAAAAAAAGATATATTCTCTCCTAGAAACAAGACATTTTTTATATATTAAAGAACATAATGAAAATTGTCCTAATAATATCTCTACAATTCTTTTCTTTTACTCAAATAAAAAAAATTTTGAATAATATTAATTGCAATAGTTCACTATCTGTAGAATTTTCTGAAATTATTGATTCTGAAAATAATATTTATTTAAAAGAAATTTCCGATTTCATTTATAAAATAAAGCAATTACTCAAAAGACAGAAGAATTTTTCCGAAGATGCCGCTCACGAACTGAAAACTCCACTAACGATATTGAGAGGCGAGCTGGAGCTTGCTTTAAGAGAGAGCAAGAATGTAGATGAATATCAGCAAATACTTTCTTCGGCCCTTGATGAAGTAAACCGATTAATTAGGATTTTGCAGTCTGTTCTGGAAATCACGAAAGCCGAATCAGGGAAAATAAGCCTTACCATAAAGGAAAATAATCTATCGGATATTCTGAATAATCTGGTAGATGATGCTAAGATATTAGCCGAAGAAAAACAGATTAAAATTAATTCAGATATTCAAAAAAATCTTATTGCTGAAGTGGATGATTTAAGAATTCATCAGGCTTTGCTGAATCTTATTGAAAACGCAATTAAATATACCGGAAGAAACGGAACTATTGATATAAGCCTATACGGCGCAACGGATAGTATTTCTTTCATAATTAAAGATACCGGAATTGGTATCCCGAAAGACAAACAAAAATATATTTTTGAAAGGTTTTTCCAGATAAAAGACAATCCTGATGCTAAAAATGGTGTTGGCATTGGTCTATCTATAGTAAAATGGATAGTAGATAACCATAATGGTAGTATTGAAGTTAATTCTGAGATTAACAAAGGCACTGAATTTATTTTAAAAATCCCCAAAGCAAAACAGGAAAATAATTAAATATGAAAATAATTCAGAAAGAAATAATATTAAATTCACGAAGCAGAGGTTTTCACGTCGTTACTGACGAAGTTATCAGTTCGTTACCTGAGCTAAAAAGTATTAAAGCAGGAATTGCTCATATACATATATTGCATACCAGTGCAAGCCTTTCTTTAAATGAAAACGCCGACCCAACTGTAAGAACGGATATGGAAAATTTTTTCAGTCGGTTATTACCAGAAAACGAGATGTCGTTTTATGAACATACACTCGAAGGTCCTGATGATATGACTTCTCACATAAAAAATACAATTATAGGTTCATCCGTTACAATTCCTGTTACAAATGGTAGATTTAATCTCGGCACTTGGCAGGGAATTTATCTTTGTGAACACAGGAATAATGCAAGGAGCAGAAAAATTATCGTAACTGTAACGGGAGAGTAATGAAAAAAGCAGTATTATTAATGAGCGGAGGAATGGATTCGGCAGTAGTAGCAGGATGGGCAATTAATCAGGGTTTTGATACTTCTGCTTTGCATTTGAATTACGGACAAAAAACTCAGGAAAGAGAGCTGAAAGCTTTTCATGATTTGTGCGAGCATTTTGAAATAAAAAACAGACTTGTGGTAGATGTAAGTTTTCTTGCACAGATTGGCGGTTCCAGCCTGACTGATGACACTATTGAAGTATCTGATGCAAATCCGGAAAACACAATAATACCGTCGAGTTATGTACCGTTTCGCAATGCAAATATACTGGCGATAGCCACAAGCTGGGCAGAAGTAATTGAAGCTGAAGCGATTATAATTGGTGCTATGGAAGAAGACAGCAGCGGTTATCCCGACTGCCGAGAGTCATTTTATGATGCATTTCAGGAAGCTGTTAATATGGGAACAAAACCCGATACAAATATTAAAATCTTAACACCCATAATACATAATAAAAAATCAGAAATTATCTTAATGGGTAATGAATTAAATGTTCCGTTTGAAAAAACCTGGAGTTGCTATAAGAACAGTATTAAAGCATGTGGTAAGTGCGATTCCTGCCATTTGCGTCTGAAAGGTTTTTTAACAGCAGGCATTGAAGACCCGCTGGAATATGAATAGTATTTTACATCTGAAAATATTGATTTTTATCGGAAAATTAACAGTGTATCAAAACCTTTTTAATTTTTATTCGTAGTGTAATTTGAAATAAAAACATTTGAAATAACGAGGGAATTATGAAGAATCTTATCACGACGTCACTTATTTTACTCCTTGCTGTTAGCTTTTCATATGCACAGCAAAGAAGTTTTGCTACTTATTACGGAACAAATGAATTTTATCAGGCACCTCCGGCAGCATACAAATTTGGTCTTTACGGTTTTTCAAATCCTGCCGCTACCAATTATCTTCACGATACAGATATGATGCTTATGCTTTCATCAGAAGCGGGCAATGAAGGAGATTTCGACAGATGGGGAATATTTACCGGTGGTCCTAACAACGGATTTGGAGTAATGCACTTTAAAGGAGATAATGGAAGAGCAATTACTGATTATAGATTATCTTTCTCTGGTGGAAATAAAAAAATATCATTTGGTATGGGATATGGTTTCACAGGCGGAGACAAATCTTATTTCAACAGAAGTAACGTAGTTACTCTCGGTACTGTAATAAGACCTATTCCACAGTTATCTATCGGTGCTCACCAGACATATGCCACAAATGGAAATGAATTTGAATCCGTTGCAAGTCTGGCTGTTCGTCCGGTTTCTCATTATCCTCTCGCACTTTTTGCAGATATGGGTATGTTTAATGACCAGAATCTGAAAGATGCCCGCTGGAGTGCCGGAATATCATGGGAAGTAATAGATGGATTCAGACTAAACGGAAGATATTTTGATGATAAATCTCTCGCCTTTGGCGTAGAAATCAGTTACGGAGTAAGCGGCATCGGAGCTGTAGGCACTGCCAATCAGGATGGAGATTTTATGAGGTCTTCATATGCTCTTAGACTTGGTGCAAAAGACAGAACTATTTTCGGAAAAAATGCAAAACCTTCTTTTTATCTTGTTATGGATTTAAAAGGCTCAATGGATTACAGAGGATACAGGTTCCTTGGAAATAGAACGACACTCTTTAATACTTTAAATTTACTCGAAAAAGCCAAGCAGTCAGGACAGGTAAAAGGTGTAGTAATTAATACTTCGGGAATGAATATTAATTACGAAATGCTTTGGGAAATACGTGAGAAACTTAAAGAGCTGAAAGACGCCGGAATCAAAGTATATATATTTATGGACAGAATGGGTATCTCCAAATATCACTTTGCATCAGTAGCAGATGAGATTATAATGGATCCTTTTGGAAGTATTACGCTTGAAGGATTTGCAATGGGAAGAAGCTATTACAAGCAAATGCTTGAAAAAATCGGTGTTGGATTTCACGAATTCAGATATTTTAAATACAAATCGGCTGCAGAAGGCTTTGCCAGAGATGATATGTCTGAAGGAGACAAAGAGCAAAGGCAGGCTCTCGTAGATGGTTGGTATGATATTGCAAGAAATGAAATTACTGCTGAAAGAAATATTTCAAATGATGAATTCGATAATATTGTAAATACTACTTTTCTTTATAAAGCCGATGACGCTCTTGAAAATAATTTGATTGACAGAAAGGGCAGATGGACTAACTATACTGATATTATGAAAGAAATTGATTCCGAATTTATAAAGTGGCCAGCAGTAGCTCAGGATTTGATTTTAAACAGACCTGAACCATATGACGACCAGTGGGCTACTAATCCGAAAAAAATTGCAATAGTATATGCGATTGGCGCATGCTCTATGGATGATGGCATCACTGCAAGAAAATTATATAAAGATTTCGAGAAAGCAGCAAAAAATAATGATGTAGCTGCAATTGTTCTTAGGGTGGATTCTCCCGGTGGTGACCCTATGGCTTCTGATTATATAGCTGAACTCGTAAGAAAATACAAAAAAGACAAGCCAATTATCGTATCTCAGGGATTCCTCGCAGCTTCAGGCGGATACTGGCTCTCAATGGATGCTGATACTATTCTTGCAGCACCTATGACAGTAACAGGCTCTATCGGTGTGATAGGTTCTTTTTTCTATGATGATGGAATTCAGGAAGATTTGGGCATAAATACTGAAATCGTAAAAAAAGGAAAATTTGCAGATTTGGGTTATCCGTTTACTTTACCGATAATTCCAATAGGACTGCCGGACAGAAAATTCAATGAAGAAGAGCTTGCTATTTATGAAGAATCAATTAAAGATATGTATAAAGAATTTGTGCAGTTTGTAGCGGACGGAAGAGATATGGAATACGATGAAG
>CAZIXJ010000252.1:0-4860 GCA_964542835.1 uncultured Hyphomicrobiales bacterium | reverse complement strand
GAAATATCAATCCGTCCTGTTGTAGAGACGACCCGGTGGGTCGTCTGTGAAGCCACAGAGTTGGATTTCAGAACACAATCCCCAAGCACATCATAAATCGCAATCTCACTGCTGTTTTCAAAGGGCTGAAGCCCTTTGTTGCTCATGGAGATTTCTATATAATCCGATGCGGGATTGGGGTGGATGTGGAAAAATGAATTTGATTCATAATCATTTACGCTTGAATATGTTAAAGATATTTTCGAACAAAATATATCAAAAATGTCTTTGTATCCTATTGCATAAATTGTATTTTCATCTAAAAACTCAACTTCTCTCACTGTTGATGTATATGTATCCATATCACTTGCTTGTGATATAGTTTTATACCATTGGTGTTCCCATTCAAACTCAAAGTTATTGTTTACTTTAGAAAGATACATATATCTAATGTTTTTTCCTTGCATATCAGGATCTTCATTTATCATAAATGAATAACCGTACAATACTATATCTCCGGATGGGGATATACTCATTCCTGATAAATCATTAAATTCGGTTTCATCATTTTTCGGTAATTCTGAATATTTTTCCATTTCTCCGTCATTATTAATTAAACCTAGAAAATACACATTATTTTTTTCACCTAAATATTTTCCAAGTATTATATATTTGCTATTTTCAAGACCAATTGCATCTATAGCTTCGATTGATTCATTTTCATCAATATAAGAAATTTTATTCATAATATTACCTAAAGTATCAAGTTCGAGCAGTCTTATACTAGACCTGTCTTTTATATCATGGTAATGCGAATAAACTGTCAATATTGAATTATTGAGAGATACTCTAAGTTTTTTAAGGAGTAATAGATTGGTACCTGATGTAGTATCTCCGTTTCTCCATAGAAAATTACCTTCTTTATCATAACCTGTAATATTTACATAATAATTCTTAATGCCTGGAGTTGTAAAATCTCTGTATGCAATAAAAACATTATTATTAATTTTGATTGTATTATAATGTTCATAAGAATGTATTTTTGTAAAATGATTTAGTATTGAATCCGGTTTTCCGGTACCATATGGATAAGTTTTATTTGTAATGTTGCCATACAAATCAACTGATGTTTTAATTGGGAAAAGAAAATCCTTAAATGTCGATTGTGTTAGTGAGGTATCTCCAATACCAAATAAGTCATAACCATTTTTTTCTTTATAAAAAGCCAATGGATAAAATTGATGATTAGTTAAAAAGCTATAATCAGACAGTATAGTACCTTTATTTCCAAATTTAACAAGATAAGAGCCTCTGGCTAATTTATTTTCATCATTTAATATGGGTTGAGAGCCTTTACCATCCAACAGCAAATAAATATTATCTTCATTATCTACATTTGTCAAAAACTGAGATGACTTCAAATCTTGCTCAATTCTAATCGACTCATCCCAAACAATTTTCTGAGAAAAAATATTAACCGTAATCAAAAGAATATGCATTAAAATATATTTCATTTTTTTCACCTTTATATTTAATAATTATCAATTGTTTTCAATTTTTACACTGAACTGCAATATATAAGCAGCAAGTATAATTATTTTTACAATTTCACAAACTTCTCCATTCTCTCCCCGAGCTTAACGAAATAAACTCCTTTCGGAAGATGGGAAATGTCTATCTTTAGTGTCCTCCGCTGGTGGAGGTGTCCCGAAGGGACGGAGGTGGACGAATGTGCCACTTTCTCCCCCAGCACATCATAAATTGCTATCTCATCGCTATTTGAAAAGTGCTGAAGTTCTTGGATACTAAGAGAAATTTCAATATATTCCGAAGCAGGGTTTGGCGAAATGGAGTAAACAACAGACGTCTCAGATTTCTCAATGGATGTAGGGTTATATATCATCTTCGCAAAGTATGCCTGATTATTGATTGCACCGGCAAGATACAAACTGCCGGGTTCTGAAATAAATACATCCGTAATTCTTTGGTTTTTCGTGCTGTCGCCCCATACGTATTGGAATAATTCGTCTCCATTTTCAGTTAATATTAATAAGTTATTATAGAAAAGATTTACATCATGTGACATACCATGTTCGCCAAAACTAACTTGAATGTTTTTGTTAAATTTACTGCCGGAAAATATCAAATTTCCAAAATCATCCTCAGAAATATTTGTAAAAATATTATCCATATTGGTTATATAATATTCCCATAACAAATTGCCTTCATTATTAATTCTTCTTATAAAATGTTTTTTAGGTAAATATTCAGTCCCTGTAATACCGGTTAAAATGAAATCATCGTTATTACACATGTGAATCATACCACTTTTTGGAAACATATTAGTTATTCTGGAACTGTCTTTATTAACTATGTATTCATTTTTCTTGATACCATTAGCATCGTAAAACTGATAATATATTGGAAAATTAATGTCATCGTAAGTATGAGACACTAAAGAATAAGCAAAAGTCCGGTCATCAAAAACACTTAATTTGGAACTATGTGTATATCCGGATTTTTCATAACCAATACTGTCAAATCTAACTTCTGATAATTTGTTTGCTTGTAAATCAAAATATTCCATGCCTCTGTAATAAGTATTAAGTTTTCTTTTTCTAAACCATCTTACAAGATGGTCATTTACTTTTTTTATTTGAATTGTTCCATCTATAGGATTATTAGCTGAAATCTCATCTGACATTTTCCCATGATTATCATATTTATTTATTGTCAGATAATACTCATGATTTGTTACACCCGTTGTATCCTTATCAACTGATGATACAATATTATATCCGTTAGCATCTTCATAAGCATCGAAAACAGATAAACCACTAATTCTTTGAATGTTATCACTCCACAAGGTATCTCCTTCAGAGCTGATTTTTATAATTACCATTTTTCTTTTCCCGGTATAAAAGCCTGTATTGCAAGAGCCGTACAATAAAAAATCACCATCACTGCATTTCAGTATATTATATCCGGTAGTTTCATAGATATTCGTATCCACTTCAATAATTTTCTCAAACTTCAAATTTTGTGAAAAAGAACTTACTGAACTTAGAAGAATAAATAATAGCATTAATTTTATTTTTAAAAAATTCATAAAAGTACACCTTAGATTGATAAATAATGTCGCCTCTCTGTAAAAAGAGGCTACTTTTATTTAGTTCTGAATAATGATTGATTTTGTTATTTTTCCGTAATCAGTGTAAACAGTCAAATAATATACTCCTGAAGCTAAATCAGTTGCTATTATTTGAAAATTATTTACATCAGTAGAATAATTTCTGACTGAATTGCCAATCAAATCAGTCATTTCTATTGTATTAATCTTATTATCACCTTTGAGATTAACATTAATAATGTTATTAGCCGGATTTGGATAAACTTCAATTTCCAATGAATTATCATTTTGATATTTTTCCCATCTAGCACCTCCATCATAGCTGATAATATCTCCGGAATTCAACTTCTTTAGTATTGTATTACAATTCCATTTATTGTAAAGTTCCCAAGTTTTGCCATTATCAAGACTTTGCAGACTTATTAAATCAGTGTGTTTTACGATTTTACTTGATTGATAATTAGCAATCACTTCCGTATGTAATTTTCCACCATTTGCAAATGATGTCATCTTATAATATACTTTAGCTTCACCATTTATCATATCGTTTGAATTTCCAAAAATATAATCTATTGGAAAAAACAGAATAAATATAATTAATGCAATTTTTATTATTTTCATTTCATCACCTTTTAATATGTCGGACAAATCGGTGTACAAGGTCTTGTAAACACAAAATCACCGGGTTGTGGTTGGCAATTAAATGCAGGCAACGTTTGCGGTGGACAATTACCAGTAACTGATGATGAAGGAGTCATAATAATTTCATCTTCTACATCGTCATAGCAAAACTCATTTTCATATGTACAACATCCATTAATATCGCAAGGTTGATATTCCCAGCACCTAATTCCAAACTGTGGACCTGAAGGTCCTTGAGATATATAAATGATGAACTGTTCAGCTCTGCAATAAGCATCCTTAAAAGTTACTGTATGATAACTATTATCGCCACAAATATAATCCTGCATATTTTTTTGTTGAAATAATTGTGTTGCAACTTCATCATACAACATATGTTTAAGTTGGTCATGAGCTGTCCAGTCAATATATGGAGTTCCGTCAGGGTTTTTCTTTACAAAAAAATCAATAAAATCCTGACATGTATTATTTACAATTCCCCAACTTAAGCTAACAATATATTCTTTATCGGGTTCACTCTCGCATCTATAAATCCAGTAATCAACCATTAGTGAGCAACCGGGAAACTGCGGCAATTCAAAATTCCATAATTGTACATGTTGCATTTGAGTAACATCGCAATCAATACAATCCTGATACTGTGCTTCTGAGTCTTTGTTTGTTATAATAAACAAAAAACCAACCATTAAAACTAAATATATTATTCTATTCATTTTTTACTCCGAAATATTATTTAAAAATTAATAATCAATCAACCCCCTCAGCCCTAATACCGACAAGAGCTATGCCGCTTCCGAATAAATGCACCGATGCAATTCATTTTGCATATTAATGAAATTAAGCAGGTCGGTTTTCTGCAAAATACCAACAGTGCATTTTACATTCAATGCCGGCGAGTATCTCTTTAATTGGTCTTTTGCAAAATTTACCTCTGCATAATTGTCTATTTCTCCGTTTGCCGAATAATCTATTTTTTTGCTCAGTTCTTCCGTTTTGGGGCAAGAAAAACAAAATGAAAACATGTCTATAATCCGCTTCATCACTAAAATACAGCCGATTTTCAATCGTCCACGATAATGAGATAATGAGATAATGAGATAATGAGATAA
>CAZIXJ010000251.1:0-4871 GCA_964542835.1 uncultured Hyphomicrobiales bacterium | reverse complement strand
GAACCCAATTATTCGGCAATTCTGAATTCGAAGTATTATAAACCGTCCAGTTTGTGCCGTCATATTCTGCCAAGCCGTCTAATGTCCCGATCCACTTATTTCCGCTTCCATCTATGACAATGGAATGAACAATATTACCCGGCAAACCTGAATTCGAAGTATTATAAACCGTCCAGTTTGTACCGTCATATTCTGCCAAGCCCCCGCCAGTCCCAATCCACTTATTTCCGCTTCCATCTATGGCAATGGAATAAACCCAATTATCCGGTAAACCTGATGTCGAAGTATTATAAATCGTCCAGTTTGTGCCGTCAAACTCTGTCAATCCACTAGACCCAATCCACTTATTTCCGCTTTCATCTATGGTAAGGGAACGAACATAATTATTCGGCAAACCTGAATTCGAAGTATTATAAACCGTCCAGTTTGTGCCGTCAAATTCTGCCAAGCCGCCTCCTTGAGTCCCAATCCACTTATTCCCGTTTCCATCTATGGCAATGGAAGAAACCAAATTACTCTGTAAACCGGAATTCGAAGTATTATAAAAAATCTTCTCACCGGTTGTTTTATTCAGTTTAACCAAACCACCGGTTGTTCCTGCCCAGATGTAATCTCCTTCAATAACGACAGATTGAATGTTTTGACCAATTGTATAATTCATCCACTGCTGATTTTGTGCGTATAGAGAAAAAGATACAAATAAAAAGATAAGTAATAGATTTAATTTTTTCATTTTAACTCCTTAAAAATAATTTTTTTTGTAATTTACTTAAATCATTTCAAAATACAAAGCATTATTTTTGGGATTATTTGCAGAGCAGTGATTGATGCTCTCAGGATTTGTTCTAGGTTTCTACGAGACTGTGTAAATACAACAAATCATACCCTGAAGTCGCTCTTAACGAAGTGAAAAAAAAGTATTAATGCGACTTTCCGGATTCTTCAGTCGCTACGCTCCATCAAAATGACGATTTTTTACACAGTCTCACCGCTTCGCTATGAAGAGAAACTCTTATTGTTCATGATAAAAATATTTAGTCAATTCATATGATGAAATGTAATTTGATGCTTGTCTTATTATTGCTTTAAGTGTTCCCTTATCAAGCTCGTTGTGATTTGGTATTGTTAAAGTTTCCTTTTTGTTATCAATTACTCTTCGTAATTTTATATGGCTGCCTTTCTGCTTTATTATCGAAAATCCAAAGACTTCCAGGATAGTGATAATATCCTGACCTGACATGTTTTTCAGTTTAGGCATATTCGATTTCACCCATATCGATATTTATATTTATAATTGGTTTTTTTGAATAGCCTAATTCGGATAAATCCTCATCTTCAAGATGTAGCTGAATTGCTTCATTAATATTAGCTACTGTTTCATCAAGAGTAGCACCCTGACTTACAACAGCTAAATTAAAACACTCAGCAATATAGTATTTATCGCCTTTTGATATACTGACATTTATAATATTTTTCATTTTAACTCCTGATATATATTTTAAATGACTTACTATTATTTGAGCTGCGAGCTGTAATTGTCATGAAAAATGATATTCGCATACGCTCAACATTTGTAACAATTATAGGCGAATCAGACTCAAATTGATTGTTATACCAATTCGCTTTCATTTATATAACATTCTTCAGAACAACAAAAAAAATTCTCATTGCGAAACTCCGATTTCGCAATGGGATTCCCAAATCGGAGTTTGGGAATCAGATATTTTATCTTGTATGTTTGAAAGCAACTTAGTATGAAATTTATTATTTGCTTTTCGGGTTATAGCTGATATTTGCAAGGTAAATGCCACCGAAAATAAATATCAGACTAAATATCTGCATAAGCGTAATCGGCTCTCCATCCAGCGAACCCCACATCATTGCTACAAATGGGATGAGATAAGTAACAAACGATGCAAAGAGTGCATTGGATATCTGTACGAGCTTGCTGAATAGAAGCATTGCAAGTGCAGAGCCAAATGCCGAAAGCAGAAATATTGCTCCAAATGAGTGGATATACTCATCTGACAATACAGGCTTTACGAAAAAACCCTGCTGAATAAGAATAAAAGTGGAAATAATACCCATAGAAACAAATGAAACTGTCATAATTAATCGGCTCGGAATTTCCTGCAAATGCTCTTTCAGGATATTTGTAGCTATTCCGTAGAATAGTGTAGCCACTATTATTAGAATTCCATATACATTTGTGAAATTCAGATTAGAAATTGATATATTGCCGCTGCTATCCTGCATTACGAGAAGAACGGCACCGATTAATCCCGTTAATACTCCGAGAAATTTGAATATGCCGAATCTAATTCTAAATAATACCATACCTGATAATAGGGTAAAGAGCGGAACGAGGCTATTCAGTATTCCGGCAGTGGAGCTATCTACTTTTAACTGCGCTATTGCATACAAAAATGGCGGGAAACCAATTTCCAATGCGCCGAAAAGTATCATATAGCCGGATTTGTTCCAGGGAATTCTCTTAAACTGAAAAAAGAGAAAAGGCAGGAAAATAAGTGCCGATATGAATATTCTCAGCGCCCCTACTTCCAAAGCACTAAATGATAGCAAGCCCTTTTTAATCAGTATAAACGAACTTCCCCATATAAGACTAAGAATTACAAGCAGCCCTAATGATTTTATTTTATCTTTATCCATAATTCCCTGAAATTGTAAAATGCAAATTTACACATATCCAACTTCTAAAAAAAATTTTGAAAAAAAATAAACTATGGAACTGCTAAAGACATAATATGTCATTGCTCTTCTTAAATTTGCATTAATAAAAGTACCTTCCTGCCAAATGAGGATGCTCCCACCTTTAGCATCCTCGTTTTATTTTTTGTACCTCATCCTGCATTTCATTCTCCAGAGCATAAGTATATGCATAAATCCGCTTTTCCTGATTGAGGTAATTCGTAAGAAATTGACCGCAGTTACTGCCAATCTGATTTTCTTCAAGCTCTCCGATGCTATGGATTGATTCATAACCGAGCAATTTGAGTTTGTCGCAGATTTCAGTTATTCTTCCGGCATCTGAATCGGCTATGCTATTATTAAGAGCATTAATTGTAGGGTTTACAGGAGTAATTTTAATCAGGAATATATCAGGATTAAAGTAATTTCGTATAATTTTCGTATCAAACTCATTGGTTTCAGCAAGAGCAAAATTTAAAGTGATTTTTCTGTTTCCTTCATTGAAAAACTTGTTACCATAATCGGCAATTTCAGAAAAACTCCATTTTTTAAAAGGCATCAAAATATCTCTTTGCTTTTGAGATGTGGAATGCAATGAAAACTGCAACTGGAAACCGTTTGCATAGTGCCTGTTTTTTATTTCAAGTAAATCTCTGAAGAATTTGTCAGTTCCGGAAGGGGCAATCGTAGAAAGTGAAGGAATAAATTTTCCTCTTACATTCAATAGTTCCGGCAATTCATCCAGCAATTTCGTTACATCATTATTCATAGCCGGCTCACCCATTCGTGCAAACTGAATTTTAAAAATGTCCGTATCAATATAATTATCTGGAAAGCGATATTTTACAGCAGTCATAATCTGCTCAAGTAATTCAGCTTTTTTAATTTTTCCGTTGTAAAAACCGCCTGAATCACAAAAACTGCACTTAACGGGACAGCCGTAAAGAGTAGAAATTACAAGCACCCATTTTTTATATATACTCCGCGGAGGCTGTACAGATTCTACAAATTCCAGCTTATTGCCATTATGCCCGGCAATAAATACCGTAGCTATATCATTCTCTTTCGTTTTTGCAAGTATTTTCATTTATGTTACTAAAAATAAAACAAAAATACGACATAATTAAATATATTTAAAAGCATTATTAATAGAATTACTTTATTAAATATAATATAATTATTATTTAATTTATTAATAATATTAAAATATCTTACAAAGTATTACTTTATTATTCAATATTTTTTGGGAAGAAATTTAAAGACAAAACAGACAAAGATAATGCAGTTGATGTTGTCATAAATCATTAGCAGGTAAACTTGAGTAAAATAAGCGATCCATATTTCGTAATTGATGCATACAAAAAAGGATTTTTCCCTATGGCTCGTTCTAAGCGAGGGAAAATTGACTGGCATTCGCCGGATCCGAGAGCTATAATACCACTTGAAAAACCACAAATACCAAAATCTCTGAAAAAAAAATTGAGAAAAGGAGTTTTTTCCTATACAATCAATCAGGCTTTTGATGAAGTGATTCAAAAATGTTCTGAGCGACGAGTTACTTGGATAAGCGATGATATTATAGATACATACACAAAAATAAACAGGCTTGGATTTGCAGCTTCTGTAGAAACATGGATGGATAATCGTCTCGTAGGCGGGCTTTATGGAGTAACGATTGGAGCTGCGTTTTTTGGTGAATCAATGTTCAATACGGAAAGTGATGCAGCAAAAGCTGCATTTTATCATTTGATTGAAGTAATGAAGAGAAATGATTACATATTGCTGGATTCACAGTATATCAATGACTTTACGATGCAGCTCGGTGCAGTAGAAGTGCCGAGACACCTCTATATGAAAATCCTCCATAATGCCTTGCTACAGCACAGAGAGCTGGTCTAATCATGCGATACACCTTCCTAATCAGTTAATCACAAAATACAAACTTCCTTATTATTCTTTATCAATTACTAATAAACAGATACATTAATTCGGCAGGCACATCATTGATTTAATGCTCCATCCTAAAGCGTAAACTTCTGCTATGTCTATTCTTTGTGGCAGGGGATAGAAAATTTTAAAATATTCGTTCTTTGATTTGATTCCCATAGGGTAAACCCGACAGTTGAGAAATAATGCAACCGTCCAGATTTCATCGGGACGTG
>CAZIXJ010000250.1:0-4891 GCA_964542835.1 uncultured Hyphomicrobiales bacterium | reverse complement strand
TACATCTGTAATTTCAATTACTAACCAGAACAATAAAAGAACAAAAACAGAACGAATACCGAGAGATTTAAAAAATAAGTCTGAAAAATCTCTGTGCTTTTTTTTACGTAAGGATTTTTTTATAAAAAAAATTGCAACTATTGCATTTATAGTAGCCAGTACAAATCCTGCCAAAAAAGCTTTCAAAATAATATCCGATTAATAACTTACCAAAATAAGCAATTTTTCCAATAAATAAAACGTTTCACGATTGCTTGTTTTTTTTATTGTTAAATTTTGATGCATTTTTTATAAATTTATATAAACCTCCGGCAATTCCCAAAAGTGATAATATTACCGTGAAAAGAGGTAAAGTATTAAATTTATTATCTATCCAGTATCCTATAAAAGTAAAAACTATAATATATATTGCTATTTCAAGCCCCATAGTCATATATGGAGCAAGCGTCCTAACAGGATTATTCTTTTTGTCTGTCATTAAAAACCATATTCAAGTAAATTATTAATTATATCCTGCGTAAAAATATTAACAGAAGTGCCATACCATTTTTCATTTGGTATAAATATCATAGAGCCATAAGTAGAGGGATCATGCTCGTCGAATGATGAAGTAGCAATTTCAGTTACTTCTTCAGGCCTGAATTCGTTGTCATAATCAACCGCAATTACTGTGCATCCGATTTCAAAAAAATTATTATCTCTGATTGGTATTTCTTCAAGCCCGAGAAATAAAAAAGGAATTTTGAATTTGATAATATATCCGTCATCGGTAAGATTGCTGATTGCTTTGATTTTTTTGGATTCTTCCTGCTGAATATCAGATATATCACTGTTTGTAGAAATCTCGATATAAGATGATTTCTTTTCATAATCTCCCGGGAAAACAGAAAAGCAATAAATACCTGAATCAGCAACTGTCTTAAATTCAATATTATTTTCGTCTAAAATATAATTGCGCTTGCCATTTGGAAACGGGTCCGATATATCAAACCATACTTTGATATGATCGGCAATGCAGGTATCACAATTTTCGACTACTACTTCATCATCCTGTATTTCTACAGTCATATATAAAAATGTATCATCATATGCCGACCTTACCTTTACGCTCAGGTCTTCTTTACCTTCCCAGAAGTATGCACCTTTATGCACATAATCTATAAAATCGCTAATAGTTTCATTGCTGTATCCGTTGTAAACTATCCTGCCCCTTTCATAAGAAGGTATAGTCATATAGTCTCTGAAAAAAGTTTCCTCGCCTTTTGAAGTATTTAGCAATTTCAAATTATTTCTTAAATTGATAAAATCGAAATATGTTTCGAGTGTAAGTGAGCCGAGCCTTTTTGTAGTAAATTCATCATGCTTTACAAGGGCGCCGTTATCATAAGTAAAGCCCTGAATTTCCCAGTTATATTGTTCGTTTTTTTTCGTTATCATACAGGTGTTATTGGAAATAACGGCACCAATTTCAAGTGGAATATCTACATACGGATAAGTAAATTGCGCCACTTTTACGAGATAACCGTCAATATCTGCAAATAGATAAGTTTCTACTTTCTTTTGTTTTTGGACTGCAAGTTTAATAGAAAAAGCCACATCGTTATATCCGTCACCGGAAAAGTCGCCTACATCCCAGCCCCAGATTTTATAATCGGAGCCTTGTGGGAGTTGTCTCTGAATATCCATTATAAGCTCTCTGTCGAAGTATGGATGGAGTTTTTTGGCAAATTCGGCAAATGCCATGCCTGACTGCGACTTAAGACTTGCAGCAGAAATGATTAATAAAACCGAAACTATTATTAACTTTTTCATAATTTATTTAATTAATTCATTATAAACTTTCGTTCTGATTTCTTTTAAATCTTCTTTTAATCTCGCACCAAGCTGAGATACTACTCTTGATGATGCATATGATGCAAGATTACCGGCTTTATTGATATCTTTATCATAAATAAGACCGTATAAAAAACAGCCTGCATACATATCGCCTGCTCCGGTTGTGTCCAGTGCTTTAGTAGCATAAGCAGGGATTTTGTAATCAATATTTTCATATCTCACAAGAGAACCGTTTTTGCCGTAAGTTACTACGATATTCGGGCAATGCTCAGCAAGTTTATCAAACGCTTTTTGAGTATTTTCCTCTTTGGTATAGGCTTTAGCTTCCTGCTCGTTGCAGAATACCAGCTCTGCATTATTTACTACAAATTCCAGATTTTCTCTGAAATTCTCAATAATAAAAACATCAGAAAATGTAACTGCAATTTTGGTATCATATTTTTTTGCGAGTTTGACCGCTTCCTGAATAGCTTCGGTGCTGGCAGGTTCGGAAAATTTATATCCTTCTATGTAAAGCCATTTTGCTCTTTTGATGTAATCTTCGTTAATATGATCACCTGAAAATCTGGCTGTAGCTCCGAGTGATGTAAGCATTGTTCTCTCTGAATCAGGAGTAATAAAAACGAAACAAGAGCCTGTAGGGCTGTCATCCAAAAGTTGAGTATTCAGTTCAATTTTTAAATCTTTAAATTCCTGCTCATAAAATCTGCCGAGTTCATCATTTCCGAGAACAGTTTTGTATGCAGTTTTACCTCCAAGTGCAGCAAAAGCAATAATAGAATTAGCAGCAGAACCGCCACTGCATCTTGTATATTTAATGTGACTCATTTTATTCAGGATATCATCAGGTTGTTCATCCATCGTGAGTCTCATCTCGCCTTTTTTTAATTTAAAGATTTCGAGGTCTTTATCTTCTATTACGTACTGTATATCCACAAGCCCGTTTCCAAGCCCGACCAGGTCTATATCTTTATTCATTTATTTTCTCCATTTTTATTTTGTTTTTATTTATTGCCAGATTAATTAATTCTTCGCAAAGTTCAGGAAATTCAATGTCAATTAATTTTGCACCCATCGGTACAAGTGATTGAGACGTAAAACCGGGTATTGTATTTGCTTCAAGACAAAAAGGTATTCCTTCATCGTTCAGTCTGAAATCCACTCTGCCAAAACCTTCGCATCCAAGCACTTTAATAGCCGTATCAGCAAGATTTGTCATAAAATCTGCAATATCTTCTGAAATTTCTGCAGGGCATATATATTCGGTTTTCCCTTTGGTATATTTTGCTTCATAATCATAAAATCCTTTTTCGGGAATTATTTCAATTACAGGAAAAAGAGTATCACCTACAAAACCAACGGTTAATTCTCTGCCTTCGATAAATTGCTCTACCAATACCTTTTCTGAATATTGAAATGCATAATCTATGGCATTTTTAATATCATCAATGTTACCGTTTTTGATAATTGTAATGCCTATTGTAGAGCCTTGGTCATTTGGTTTTACTACAAGTTCTTTTCCGAGAGTTTGTCGTATTTCTTCTATTGCCTCAAATGTTACATTCTCAGGAGAAGTAATCGGTATCCATTCGGCAGTAGGAATACCGGCAGCCATAAATATCATTTTGGATGCATCTTTATCAATAGTAAGCGAGCTTGCTTTTACGCCGCTTCCTGTATATGGAATGCCTCTGAATTCCAAAAGCGACTGTATCAGACCGTCTTCTCCGTATTTTCCGTGAAGCACTATGAAAGCACAATCAATTTCATCAAAAATATCGAGATTCATACAGTCCAGATAATTTCTCGGACTGAATTCCTTTAAATCATCAGGTGTAAGCATTTTATGAATATCTGAAATTACAGACTCGCTTTTTTCTACCGCATCTTTACCGAAAGCAGGGTCTATTGGAATTACTTCATAATCTTTACTTCTTAATGCCTCTATTACTGCTTTGCCTCCGGCTATAGAAACATTTCTTTCTGTAGATATTCCGCCAAATATTACTGCAATTTTCAATTAGGTTACCTCATTTATTTTCTAAATATTCATCATAAAGTTTTCTTAGATATTTCACGTCTTCCCACGTTGATTTTTTCCAGTTTGGATTTCTCAGAAGAGCAGCAGGGTGATAAGTAACAAGCAATTTAATCCCGTGATATTCCAGAAGTTTTCCTCTTGTATCAGCCATTTTGAATTTTTGTTTGAGCAAAGTCTGAATTGAAGTAAGCCCGAGAGATAATATGAATTTTGGTTTAATTACTTCAATTTGTTTTTTCAGATATGGTTCGCATTTATCTACTTCGTCGGTAGCAGGAACTCTGTTTCCGGGCGGTCTGCATTTAATAATATTGGCGATAAATACGTCATCTCTTGATAAACCTATAGCTTCCAGTATTTTAGTAAGTAACTGCCCGGCGCGTCCTACAAAAGGTTTGCCCTGCAAATCCTCATCTTTTCCGGGTGCTTCTCCTATTATCATTATGTCTGCATCGGGATTACCGCTTCCGAATACAAATTTATTGCGAGTTTCGCCAAGTTTGCATTCTTTGCAATTATGAATTCCGGCATACAATTCATCCAGAGTATTGCTTTTTTGCCATTCAGGATTTACCGTCCCTTTGAAGTCAGTATTGTCTTCTGCTGTTGCTTCTTTTATTTCTTCATTTTTTTCAGCGATTATTTTATCCTTCTCAATATAAATACCTCCACCGAAAATATCTTTTCGCTGAAGTAAATAGTTTTCAATTTTATTTAAAATGTTATCAGTCATAATTCAAATTTAATTATTTACAAAAATAGTGCAACATAATTATAATTGCAAGTGTATTTATAATATGAATAAAAAATTAAACTTTGAAGGCAAAAATATCGTCAATGATAACAAGTTTTGATATTTACAAACAGGTAATATAAACATGATTAAAAAAACAATAGTTCTGATGATAATAATATCCGGTATTGCATTTGCTCAATTTGGAAAAAATAAGGTGCAGTATCAGGTTTTCGACTGGAAATATATTCAATCTGAGCATTTTGATGTATATTATAATG
>CAZIXJ010000249.1:0-4913 GCA_964542835.1 uncultured Hyphomicrobiales bacterium | reverse complement strand
AGATATTTTATCTTGTATGTTTGAAAGCAACTTAGTATTAATGCATTTCTAAGTTAAATCTGATTTTGGTTACTTTATAATTAATAAAATTTTTATATAATATTATAAATTATTATATTTACAAAAATGATTTTTGTAATTTAGCACTCTAAAAAATATGAAAATTCTCCATACTTCTGATTTGCATATCGGGAAAAAACTATACAACCGGGAGCTTGCCGAAGAGCAAAGTATGTTCTTTCAGTATCTTACCGATTATATCGAAAATAATGAAATCGAAATACTGCTGATTTCAGGCGATATATTTGACCTCGCCAATCCGTCTGCAGAAGCAGAAAAATTATATTATGAATTTCTTGTTAGTCTTAACAGGATTAATTGCAAAGTAATAATTACGGGCGGCAATCACGATTCGCCCTCTGTACTTAATGCTCCGAAAGATATTCTGAAACTTCTGGATATTACGGTAATTGGAAAATCTCCCGAAAATACAGAGGAACTGCTCATTCCATATCCTAATGCGGAAAAACCTGAGCTGCTAATAGCAGCAGTGCCTTATCTCAGAGAAGCGGACATCAGAAAGTATGATGCTGATAAAAGTTATGATGAGGCTATAGAAGAGAAAAGAAACAGCATAATTGAATTTTACAGAACCCTGAAAGATGAGATGAATCATAAATATCCCGACACACCAGCGATTGCTATGGGGCATTTGTATATTGCAGGAGCATCTTCTTCCGAGAGCGAAAGAGAGCTTCGCATCGGCAATCTGGATAAGGTGGATAGTGAAAGCATTGCAGGGATATTTGATTATTTTGCTCTCGGGCATATTCACAAACCTTACAGCATAACTGATGATAATTCCGTTGCATATTCAGGCTCTCCGTATCCGCTTTCATTCAGCGAATATGAAGACAAAAAACGTATGCTCGAAATTGAAATAAAAGATAGTTCAACACAGATAAAATCAATAGAAATTCCCAAATTCAGAAACTTGCTGAAAATATCAGGAGATTTTGAGAAAATAAAACATAAACTCACTAATTATGATAATACTGATTACAGTCTTACCGCATTTGCCGAAGTAGAACTGCTCATGGAGGAAAACTCGCAATCTTTGATGACTGATTTTGAAAATTATATGCAAAATTATGAAAATGAAAATCTGAATGTTTTGAAATATAAAATCACAAATAAGGCAGATAATCTAAATATTGCAGAGCAGTATTCATTGAATATCCAAATAGAAGATTTGCAGCCTGCCGATGTATTCGGCAAAAGAATAGAGAATGAAGACTTAAACGAAGAGGATAAAGAAATGCTGACTGATGCTTTTAATGAAGTGCTTGAATTAGTTCAGAGAGGAGAAGAATAATGAAAATCCTGAAAATAAAATATGAAAACATTAATTCTCTACTGGGAAAGGGCGAAATAGATTTTACGCAAAATCCGCTGAAAGATGCAGGGCTGTTTGCAATTACAGGAAAAACCGGCAGTGGAAAATCCACACTGCTGGATATTATTTGTCTTGCTCTATACAACAGAATTCCCAGATATGACGGAAAAACAATTTCAAAAAAAATTGTAAAAGAAGAAGGTGCTATCTTAACCAGAAATACTGATTCTGCCTTTGCTGAAGTTACTTACGAATCTGCCGAAGGTATTTATAAATCAAAATGGGAAATTTCAAAAACGAGAACAGGGAATTTCAGAGATTATGATATGCAGGTCGCAGATAATAATGGTAATATCTTATCTGACAAAAAAAGTGATGTTCCTGACATAAACACTGAAAAAATCGGGCTTTCATACGAGCAATTCACAAAGTCCGCTTTGCTTGCTCAGGGCGATTTTGCAAAATTTTTACAGGCAAATAAAAATGAAAGAAGTGAACTTCTCGAGCAGATTACGGGAACTGATATATACAAACTTATCGGCAGAAAAACATTTGAAATCTGGAAAGAATACAATAATAATTATAAAAAACTTGAAGAGCGATTAAATGAAAACAAAGACAAGCTGCTGAGCAATGATGAATATAAAGAACTGCTTGAGCAAATCAAAAAGATTGATGAAAATATTAAAAAAAATCAAAAACTCATAAAAGCAAATGAAGCTCTGAAAAATCAATTTGTTCAATACAATTCAGAACTTAAGAAAAAAAAGAAATATGAAACTGAACTGTTTAAATACAAAAATGAATTAGATGAGTTCAGTAAAAATTATAATCTGAAAATCGAAAAGCACAAAGAATTGCTGCCCGTTGAATCGCTGCTAAACAAATGGCATTCTGCAAATGAATCATTTGAAAAGCACGGCAAAAAAGAAAATTCCATAAAAAATAATATTGAGAAATATACTGAAAGTCTTAATTCATCTGTCAGCGAAATAATTGATTTTACGAGTACCAATGCTGATGAGAGCAACGGGCTTAACGTCCTCTCTGATTTTGCAGATAAATACAATGACAAACTGAATAATCTGAACGGAATCAGAAAAGATTATAACTCACGGACAGAACTTATTAAATCCATAGGTTTTGATGAATTTCCTCTTGAAAAATTTAAAAAGCTGCACGATATTAATCTGATTACTGAAATCATTGAAAATCTAACAGAAAAGCAAAAAGAATTTGAAAAATATTTTTCAGAAAATAATATTACCGGAGATGAAGATGAAATCAACCGGCTTTTTGAATTAAAAGAGAATATCGCAGCTTATCATAATGAATTCAATTCCTTGCATAATACCAAAGAACAATTAGATGAAATAAAAGTTGAGTATGATAAATTACAGCAACAGAAAAATGAATTGCCTGAAAAAATTAAAGTACTTAAAAATGAACTTGAAAAAAAAGAATTGCTTCTCGGTAAACTTCAGGCGGAATATGAATTAAAAAGAATGGTTGCAAAATACGAAGAAGACCGAAAAAAATTAAAGCAAAATGAGCCGTGTCCTTTGTGTGGTTCTAAAGAGCATCCATACATTAAGGACTATCCCGATACTGATACTGCAGAAGAAAAAAAAGAAATTAACAAATGCGAAAAAGAGAAAAATCAGCTCAATAAAGATATTGCATCTTTCACGCAGGAAGAGAAAAACATAACAAAAAGAATAGCCGAGCTTGAAAAATCTAAATCTAAATTTACTAAAGAAATTGAAAACATAGAAAAGAATATAAAAGAATATGAAGAAAAAACTGATGAAAAATTCAGAAAAATGAATCTGAATGATGCAAAGAAAATAATTGAAACAAGTATAAAAAAAATTAAAGAATATAACAGAAACAAGGCAAAACTTGATGATGCCGGAAAAATAAAAATCTATGCAGAAGAATCCATCACTTATCACAAAGATATTGAACAAGCCGGGAATGAACTTAATGTTCTTTATACAGGAAAGAATTTCAAGAAAGATTATGATAAACTGAAAAAGGATTTTTCAGATGCAGAGAAGCAACTTGCAAAATCAAAAAATGATTATTCAGCATGGAAAGAAAACTACGATGAATATAATTTGCAATTAGATGAAATTACCGGCGAACTTCTCCCTGAACTCAATAATCTTAATTATGACAATATCTCAGATGCATACAAAAACCTGCTAAAATCATCTGATTATAACGAGCTTACAGAAAAGAAAAATACTCTTACGGCAAATATTGATAAAACTCAAAGCAGCATTGCGATTGTAGAAGAAAATATTGAAAAATTCAAACCTGAAAAGGAAGTTTCAGAATCTGAAATTCAGGAAGAACAAAAAAGGCTTAATAACGAGCAGAAAAAACTTAATTCTGAAAGAGATGCGAAAAAATCAGACGAAACATTGTATTTGAAACTAAAGAAAGAAACAGAAGAGCTGCAGGAGAAAATTAAAAAATTAAAACCGGAATACCGAAAATGGGATATTCTCAATAAAATCATCGGAGATGCTACGGGAAACAAATTCAGAAATTATGCACAGCAGCTTACCTTGAGGCATTTGATAATATATGCAAACAAAAGAATACAGCAGCTTTCAGGCAGGTATTTACTGCAATTTCCGGAATCGGAGCAAGATGATTTGACGATAATTGACAGAGATATGGGCAATGCAGAAAGAGTAGTAAAAACTCTGTCCGGCGGTGAAACTTTCCTTGTAAGTCTTTCGCTTGCTCTTGCACTTTCAGATTTGGCATCAAAAAACGTGAAAATCAACAGCCTTTTCATCGATGAAGGTTTTGGTTCTCTCGACCGGGAAACACTGGATACTACACTTAATACACTCGAACTTCTGCAAAGCAAAAGCAACAAAACAATCGGAATAATATCACACGTGGAGGCTCTGAAAGAAAGGGTAAACACACAAATAGAAGTGCAAAGAAACGGACAGGGCTACAGCCGATTGATGGTAAAGGAATAGACTTCAGAAGACAAGAATTTACTCTCTATCGGTTTTTTGTCCTCCTCCGTCCTTCGTACACCTCATCCAAAGGAGGCTTTATATATTTCATCTGCCACGACTTTTAAGTTGAGGAATATGCTAAGCTAAAGCCTTATAGATTATAGAATTATCAAACTCCGAGATAAATCTCGGGGATAGTAATGTTTTTTTTATCTGATTCCCAAAATCTGATTTGGGAATGTATTTTCTTCTTATTTTGCATATTCACTTATACCAATTCCCTTTCATTCATATAACATACTTCAGAACAACAAAAAATATTCTCATTGCGAAACTCCGATACTTCGACGACGCTCAGCACAGGTTTCGCAATGGGATTCCCAAATCGGAGAGACTGTGTAAAAAGTCGAAAAACTCTTTCTTTTAAGACCCTCACCCCTTAAATTTGCCGGTGGTTAATTTAAGGCTCTCCCAGTGGGAGAGTAATGGCACGAAGATAAGCAGTTATTTATATTTTTTGTATTTTCCTG
>CAZIXJ010000248.1:0-4978 GCA_964542835.1 uncultured Hyphomicrobiales bacterium | reverse complement strand
ACAGGTGGGAATCAGATATTTTATCTTGTATGTTTGAAAGCAACTTAGTATCAGTTCTTATATGTCTATTAAAGTCGGGACATTTACTCTATATGGTTTATTTTACATACAACAACAACTTCACAAAAAAAAGCCCCTGCATTGCAAGGGCTTTTTAATTTTATCTGTTTGTTAAGAATGATTATTTCTGAATTATCATTTTCTTAACTTCTTTGTATGGTCCTGATTCCATTTCGTAGAAATATACTCCGCTCGGTAAGTCTTCTACAGGAATACTGATTGTATATTTACCCGGACGCATCATGCCATTCACAGGCTGGCTCATTAGTTCGCCTGCAGTGTTATATATCTTGATGCTTGTCTGTGCTTCGATACCTACGCCAAATTCCAAATCGCCACCCGTTGGTCCCACAGGATTAGGGTCTATACTGCCCAAACTGAAGTCCGGTCCTACTACGATTTTTCGTAAGTTGTCAACACATACTTCTTCTCTGATTACTGTAGGCATTGTGCCGTCTTCGATTACTACGCATGGCTCATTGCTTGTTTCCAGACTGTGATATATCATTGATTCATTGCCTTCTATCACATACTGGCCGCTCTCATCTTCATTCACCATATTCGGCAGTAATAATGCAAATTCTGCTGTCAGTACAGGTATCTCTGCGTTTTCTATTAGTCCCGCTCCGCCGCCAATAGTCATATTGATTTCTTCAAGTTTATACTGGTCGGCTTCTTCTCCGTCCCGCAAATAGCGTGTCATATCTGTTATGCGGTAGCCTAAATTATAAAGTTCATCGCTCAATATCGTTTCGCTCATTGCAGCTAAATCATCTTCGATGCCGATTGCTGACATAAACTTAGTGTCATACTTAATTGTCAGATAAAGCTCATTGATATTCATCTGATTTCTGGCGTTATCCATCTGTGGACCGAACTGCTCGATATATACGCTGTATTCAAATTTGGAATCTTCGATTTTGCCTAATGCAAGGCTTACTTCATCAGCTCCGTTTACTTTGCCGACGGATGTACGAGGATAACCTTCCCATGATACTTCGATTGGAGAAGTTTCTAAATTATCTGAATAAGCATCGCTTTCATATCTTACGTAAACAGAAGGATTGCCTGATACTGCTGCTTCATTTGCCCAGTCAGGGGCATAAGCTATTTCTATCTGGCGGGTCTCGCCAGCTGCTATTGTGAAGTTCATATCCGCATTATCGTCAAATGTAAATGAATTACCAGTATATGGATTGTCGCCTGCTGCATCTGTCGTAAGGCTTGCAGTTACTTCCAAATCATCAGTTCCGGTATTTTCATACGTGCTTATCAATACAGGATTTTCTCCTTTACAGATTACAGTGTTGTCGCCTGCTGTGGCTACTGACTGTATTACTGATGAGCCTGTCCACACTGACGTTACTTCCTGCTGTGCATCACTTACCGTGGTGATATCACCTTCAAATACTCCGTCTTCATCAGGCTGGAAGTATGCGGTGAAGGTTAGGGCTTCGCCCGGTGCCAATACTACAGGAAATCCTATCGCTGATTTGTCATATGCAAAATGTTCTGTTCCATATGCTCCGATATCGTCAGATATTCTGCCATCTGTTTCCAAATCATAAATTGTCAGATCATCTTCCCAGTCCCAGTTAGTATTTGTAAAGGTTACTTGCATCTCTACTGCATCAGCACCTACGATTGTTTCGCCAAAGGCTACGTCGGATGTGGATGATATTGGATATAAACCGGTTCCTTCCAACACTGTCTGTGGATTCTCAGGGGCATCACTCGGATATTCTATAACTAATCTGTGCTCGCCTTCACCGTTGTCTGTTTCTTCCGGCTGGAAGTAGTATTCTACTGTCATTGTCTGACTTGGCTGGATTTGCTTATTCTGGAATAGCTGATTCAATACTGTTTGATCATTTAATGGTCTTAGCTCACCATCTACATATGCTTTGAATGCTGAACCGTTTACATCTTCCAGTATTACAGGATTTGCCAAAGTTACTTCTTTTGTTCCGTCATTACGCAGCTCTGCTACTGCATTGCCGTAAGGGTCTATATCGGCTTGGATAGAAGAATAAGGGAATGTGAAATTATAGTCAGGATGAGTAATTGCATCATGGCGTGCTATCTTAACTCGTTTTTCATTCCAGTCTCCGCTGTTTGCCATCAGTGATGGCTGGATACCGCGACCGTTTAGTATCGTAAACGGTTTTGGTCCGTTATCTTTCGCATCACTTATGAAGTCTATTCTGCCGTTGAAATCTGCTACCGAATCAGGTGTAAACCTTACGCGGAATCCGTATTCTGCTCCGGCTTCGATTACGAGAGGACTTTCTTCTGATATATCCTGAAGTCCGTCCACTTCAAATGTCTTGCCGCTGCCAGGAAGACCTACGTTTTCAGAGAACTGTACTTCAGTAATCTTTAGTGCCTGAGTTCCTCCATCCTGCTCACGGTTAGCTACCACCAAATCAGTATATGGAGTAGTTTCGCTAACAGTATATTCAAGGAAATTATGATTATCAGCATAAATTCTCGGTGTACCTGCAGAAGCTTCTATTACGGAACCAAAGCGGAACAGACAATCCTGATCCATTCCCCATGCTTCTACTATTATACTATCTGCTACACTAGAATTAGACAGTGGAGTATAGGTTACTTCAATAGTACGGCTTTCCAGCGGAGCTAATGTTGCTCCGATTAATCCATTTGGATTTAACGAAAAACTCGGTTCAGAATCTTTAATATAAATATTCTCAATTACAGCAGGATATTCAGTTGACCTGTTTGTAACAGTAAATTCTTCCGTAACTGAAGGGTCGCCGACTTTCAGAGCGCCATAATTGTGATAAGAATTTCTTACGGCAAGATTAGTTGTGTAATATCTGACTTCTATTGTAGTATCATTTCCTGCACGGTCTGTAAATACAATTACTGCACGTGCATCACTACTAATATCTCTTACCTTTAACCACCAATTTGTACTTCTGTCCACTCCCGGAACAAATTCATCATAACCAAAATCATAATTAAAACTTTCTTTCTGATTAAAATAAATCAAACCAAGGTTAGAAGTTCTTTCAGGGTCATTTGGCGGGAAATTAGGGTCTGTACCCCAGTCTTCTACATAAGCATCTTCCGGACTTTGAGGATTTTCCGGGACACTGCCGTAGCAATCCATTGTCCAGTTTGGCTGAGGAGCTACCGTATCAGGAGTCTCAAGGTCTGCTAATGCAACTGATGTTGGGAAACCGTATGAATCATACCAGTCAAAACCATAAGCATATGCAGCAAATTTATCCTGAGCTCTTAATTTATAAACTCCGTCCACAGGTAATTTTATAGTTTTTGCTTTGTATGGTCTGCCGTCAGCACCAACCGAATTAGCAAATATTTCACCGGGATGACTGTCAAAACCTGCAAGTGGTTGCCAGGAAATATCACCATCTACCACACGACCAAATTCAAGGTTATCAGGAATACCACCATCAGGAGTAGCTTTGTAAACAATATTTACATAATTATGTTTAAATCCAACTCCACCCTGAATACCGGGAGTATTGAATATAATTTCATCCTGATACTGCTGTATTGGTGTTAAAGTAAGCATAAACGGGTCACTTTCCACGCCGTCATCATTTTGCCCGGTATTGTACTGCATTACAACGATACCTTTGTTTCCACTAATAGTTAGTGCTCGCTTGGGAGCATTATCTACATCAGCTCTTCTGCTAAGCCAACCGTATCCTTCAGTACCACCGGCATTCTGTATTGTAGCAATCTGATTACCGTCACGGTAAACTCTGGTATTAGGTGTTTTTGCATATACTCTCATCCATGAATTTTTATCTCTATCCACAATAGGTGTCATATGGTATTCAGTACCCCAGGTAAAACTAGGCAAGTCCTGCTCAATCATAAAATCGCAGGCTGGTACATCACGTGGTACATAAGCACAGAAACTACCTGAAATTACAGCTACAGGTTTGTTTGATTCTACAACAGAACCGGTTATGTCTGAATATGGTCCCATCGCTGGGATTGTGAATACATCACCTCTCTGCATTATTTCAGTTCTTGAATCTCCGGGTTTCAAACCAAGTGGAGTCTTTGAATTCATATTACCGCCCATAGTAAAACGTACTCTTGTTTCATCATAAGCAGCTACTATACTGGTATAGCTTGTAAGCCACTGAATTCTGCTAGAACCTGTATTGGAAACCACATCTTCCCATGAAGATACTATGTAGTGATTACCAAGCGAAGAAGTAGGAAGCGCAAGATAACCGTCAGACGTATAGCGGTATCTTGTTACTCCGTATGCTACGATTGGAGCATCAGCAGTTACTATAATACCTCTTCCGGGAAATACCTGTTCATCAAGCGGAGGCTCTCTGTCAGATTTTCTGTATGGCTGACCTATTCCGGGTTCCAAAGAAAACTCGATAATGTCGTATGGAACGGTTACTTTTGTTTCAATGTGTCCAAGAGCAGGTACTTCCAAAGTTACAGAAGTCTGTTCACCGGATGATACATATATTTTCAGTGCGTTATTGGCGCCTGATTCTTCCCAGCATGGATGGAAAGTCAGTACAAATTCAGTACCCTGACTGTTTGCTCCAAGCATTTTGGGTAGATTTTCTCTGATGTCTTCGATATCTGTATAACCTTTTGCCATTGCCAGTGCAGGCATTAATAAGAAGATTATAAGTATCATTGTAGATAATTTTTTCATTAAGAACTCCGTATTATTAAAAAATATTAATTGTTGCATATTTCCTTCTGTTTGATTTCGTGCAAAAATCAAACAGAAATATAGTTTTTTAATTAAAATATTTAGTTTTAGAGGTAGTTTGTAAAAAAACCTATAAAAAATCTCCATAAAAAAATTAAACATAATTATATTATTAAATACCAATTTAACATTTTATTGTAAAATATTAAAACTTTTTTTTATAAAATG
>CAZIXJ010000247.1:0-4984 GCA_964542835.1 uncultured Hyphomicrobiales bacterium | reverse complement strand
GTAGAATGGAATATCCCGAGAGAAGTTTATCCGGGAGATAACATTACTTTAAGAATTTCAGATTCTGACGACCCGACAATTTTCTCTGAAAGCATTGATTTACAAATTTCAGATGCTCCTCAGATTCTTTCTAATTCAGATTCAAGAGTAATCTGTATTAATGATGAAGAGCTTCAGTTATTTGTAAAAGCTGACGGTACAAATGTATCATATCAATGGATGAAAGACGGAGTAGCTATTCCGGGCGCTACATCCAACGTATATAATATTGAAGACGGTATGGACCACGATGTATCTGCGTTCTATACTTGTGTTGTCTCCGGTGATGAATGGTGTTCTCCGGCAGTAACAGGAAACATTGCAATTTATGTATCAGGCGAAACAGTTGTTACAAGAGAGCCACACCCTGTTTATGTACTTAGAGGCGAAACGGCCTGGTTCGAAGTAGAGGCTCATATGATGGGAGTTCCTCCGCAGTACGAACCTGATTTCCAGTGGTACAGAGTGATTGACGGCCAGGTGGATATTCCTCTTGAAAATACCGGCAAAATATCCGGCGCCCATTCATCAATTCTTTCAATAACAGATGTTCAGGATGATTACTTCAATGCAAGTTTCTATTGCGAAATTTCTACTCCTTGCGGCGACCCTGTAAGAACTGAATTACGCAGAATAAATGAAGTAGGACTTAAGTATATCACTCAGCCTGAAGGCGTAAGAGTATGTATGGACGAAGAAATCAAACTTACGGCACTTGCTGAAACTACTACAGAGCAGAATATTCTTTACAAATGGTACAAAGACGGCTCTCCACTTACAGACAATACAAATATTACAGGAAGCAATACACCAAATCTTACAATTTCCAATGCAACAAAGGAAAATGAAGGTACTTACTATGCAACAGCATTCCTTGAAGAAATGACTGAAGTAATTATCCTTTCTGATGAGGTAGATGTTCTCGTAACTATGCCTGCTATGATTACATCAGAGCCGGATGCTGTAATTGACGTAGAGCCTGCTGAAGAACTTAATCTTGAAATGACAGCTTCAGGCGATAATCTTTCATACATCTGGGAAAAAGATGTAAACGGAACCTGGGAAGAAGTAGCTGCTGATGCAGTATATCAGGTACTCGTAGTGAGAGAAGAAGATGCCGGCGATTACAGAGGTATTGCTTATAATGATTGCGGAAGCGACACTACCGGAACAGTTACCGTAAATGTAAAAACAGGTGGTATTGTAAGCGTTGGTGAAGTGGTTACAGGCGGATACATACTTAAATCACCTAAACCAAACCCTGTAAATTATGCTGCTGATATTGCATATTATTTACCGGTAGCGGGCGAAATCACTCTTAAATTGACCGATGCACTTGGCAATGAAGTAGCAGTGATTGATGAAGGATTTAAAGCTGCAGGAGAATATTCAATAACACTCAATGTAAATGAATATAACCTTTCATCAGGCGTTTATTTCTATACACTCAATACAGGCAATAAAGTCCTTACTCAGAGACTAATGATAATGAAATAAAACACAAAACATAATTATCAATAATAAGGCGGCTTTTATTAAAGTCGCCTTTTTTAGTTTTATTTTTCTATGGCACATTGGAATTTATACCAAACTGACGACAAGAATAGCAATATATGCGTGGTAGAACAAGCGTTCACGATTGTTTATTTCAGGCGATTGCTACGTAAAAAGCAGCGATTTGTAAATAAAATCAATATCCCCTCATCCTAACCTTCTCCCAAAGGGAGAAGGAACATTCTGCTTATTGTCAGTAGAACAGTCGTCCTCGACTGTTTATTTCAGGCAGGGACGCCTGAACTACTATGATTACTAATGCTATACTTGTTAGCGGAGGTGTCCCGATTTTATCGGTACGGAGGTGGACTTTGGAGAAGTAGAGCGGACATTCTTGTCTGCGGAAAAAGAGCAAACAAAAAAATATAATGAGCCACAGGCGGGGACGCCTATGCTACCACAGACAGGAATGTCTATGCTACTGAAAATATGCAGCAAAGCCGATATTCAGGTTTGTTTTTTTATTGTATTGATTGATTTTGGTGTAAATGAATGCTCTGACATATATTCTTTATCTTACAGTTTATTATTTTAGGTAGGATATACTTTTTTTTCTTATTGCTTCATATATTGCTATTCGTTAATTTTGAACATTAAGATGTTGCATAATTGAAAAAGACAGAAAATGTATTATACGGTAGAGATAAAACCCGACATATTTTGGGTTGGAGTAAATGACAGACATAAGCACCTGTTTGAAAATCTTTGGGCGCTTGATAACGGAGTAAGTTACAATTCATATCTGATAAAGGACGAAAAGAACGTTTTGATTGATACGGTAGAGCTTAATTTTACAGATGTATGGTTTTCAAAGATTGAAAGTATTATCAGTAATGAAAAAATAGACTACGTAGTTATTAATCATATTGAACCCGACCATTCCGGAGGTTTGAAATATCTAAAAGACAAATTCCCTGATATAAAAATAATCGGAAATAAGAAAACTGCAAATATGCTGAAAGGTTTTTTCGGTTTTGAAGAAGATGTAATCATAGTAAAAGATGGCGATACTATTAATACAGGAAAATATAATCTGAAATTCTTTCTTACTGCACTTCTGCATTGGCCCGAAACTATGATGACTTATGCAGAAGAAGAAAAAATCCTTTTTTCCGGTGATGCATTCGGAGCTTACGGCACTCTCGACGGCAGTATTTTCTATGACGAACTTGACAATGACTTTTTCGACGGCGAAGCAGCCAGATATTATTCCAACATAGTTGGTAAATACGGAGGACCCGTACAGAAAGCTCTGAAAAAACTATCCGGTGTAGATATTGATATTATAGCCTCTACTCACGGTCCTGTATGGAGAAGCAATCTTGAAAAGATTCTTTCAGATTATGATAAATGGAGTAAATTTGAAGCTGAAGAAGGGGTAGTAATTGCTTACGGTTCTATGTATGGAAATACAAAGCAACTTGCAGATGCACTCGCTTCTGATTTGTATAAAGCAAGAATAAAAAAAATTAAGATATATGATGTTTCCAAAACCCATCTTTCATATATTTTGAGCGATATTTTCAAATACAAAGGATTGCTTGTTGGTACTCCTACGTATGACGGCGAAATGTTCCCGCTGATAGATAATCTGATGAGGGCTTTCGTAAGGATAGGAATTAAAAACAGGATTACGGGTGGATTTGGTTCTTATTCCTGGAGCGGCGGAGGAATGAAAAAACTGATTGCATTATTCAAGGAAAGTGAAAATCTTGTACTCGAAACAAACGCAGAGGCTTTTTGCAGCCCCGATGCAGAGACTTTTCTGAATACAGAAAAGATGGCAAAAGAGATGTATGAAAAATTAAATTTAAAATAAAGTATTGTATATATTGTTTTTCAATATTTACATATTTTGATGATAAATGAAAATACTTATAATATACATAATTGCTGCTGCAATATCTCTTTCTGCATATGAAGAGGAAGATACCAACTGGGATTATTTCAGGGATAATTTCTATGGTAAGCCGTCGTATGTGGAGAGCAGACCCGTAATTAAATTTAATTTCGGGCTTGATAATCCTTCTACGAATAAGCTCCCGAATATAGTTGATTTTAAAAATACTTATTCATTTAATTTTCATTACGGTTTTTTAAGAATAGATGATGAAATAGAGGAACTGCCCGGAATATTCAAACATTCATCAGAATATACTTATCTGGAAAATATCTCTTCAACTTTCAAAAATTTTGACAATCCCTCAATCGGCACTAACACAGATACCTGGGGATTTGGATTTGGGCTGGAAGACGGATTTGGCATAAAATCAGGCAATGAGCGACTTTATTTGTTGCATTCATCGGGATTTTCATGGACTCATATTGATTTCGATATAGCAGATATTGAAAACGACGAAAGATTTGCCGTACTGAAGCCTTTTGATGAAAGACTAAAGTCAGGGATGTTTTATTCAGGAGGATTGCGATATGAATTCATTGAAAGATTTGCAATAGACCTCAAATACAGAAAGAACCTGATTCAGTCTGATTTTATATTCGAAGATTGGTTTTATTCCTGGCTTTTTGATAATATTACACAAAGGTGGATTGATTACTTTGAGCCTGATTTTATAGAAATATTCGGAGAAAATTATATCTGGATGAAATTTATTTATAAAAACGCTCTTTCATTTCTGATTTATCAAATGCGGGAAAATAATGCGCACTATCCATTCAATGGTGAAAATACTTTTTATTATGATTCTTTCAAACTCGGATTAGTTTTCTATTTCTGAATAAACCAATAATATTCATAAAATATTACTTTGATATAATTAAATTGTTTTTTATATTACAATTAAATTAAAATTCAAAGTGTATTTTTTATTTACTTGAGGAGTATTTTATAATTCATAAATAACTGATAACAAATATTAAAACAAAAAAGAACTTTCAAAAATTGAATAACTTTGGAAATCGCCATTTTTCAGACTATTCGGAATTCAATAATTGAAAACGCTCATATATGGGTGTTTTCTGTTATGTATCCGAAAAGGGTCCGGCGATTCCTCAAAGTTTACATAGCATGAAAATGCCCTTTTTTTATTAAATAACGTTAAGATACTAATTTTATTAATTAATTATTAAAATGATGGAATAAAAGACAATGACAAATACAATTCTGATAGAACTATTACATAATATTAGCATTTTGCTTGCTTTTGCAATGCTTTATTCTAATTTTTGGTTAAAAAATACAAATAACTCAGCTTTACCAGCAAAGATTCTATCAGGAATAATAATTGGTCTAATCGGTATTTTACTGATGCATACATCATTTCAATTTTCAGAAGGTATTACATTCGATACGAGGACAGTACTTCTATCAGTTTCAGGATTGTTTTTTGGTGCTGTTCCTACTATTACAGCAATGATTATGACTTCGGCT
>CAZIXJ010000246.1:0-5016 GCA_964542835.1 uncultured Hyphomicrobiales bacterium | reverse complement strand
AAAAATGTATGAAAATAAATTAAACTTACATGAATTGTGTGAAGCGATTGACATTATAATAGCCGGTAAGGGTGATAAGATTGATTTAAAACCCATTATGTTCAGATTGAATTTATCATTGTTAAATTCACTTAGTTTTGATGACATTACAACGATTTCTGAACAGATACTGAGAATATCAATAACGAAAAACAGAAAAATAAGACATCTTGAAAAATATCTTTGGAGATTTATTAATAGAATTCCATTTGAGTATGTTTTGAATGAAGAGCTTGATAACAGTGATGGTGAAGAATTATTGCCAAATACGGACTACGACAATCCGAGAAAAAAGGTTTTATCAAGATTGACAGGATTAGCACAAGAAGTGCTTGAATTAAAAGATGATAAAAGCAAAGCAAGTGACATCAGGCGAACGGGTGCTATTAATATAATTACTGATTTGATTGGTAAATATCATATACCGATTGCAAGGAGTATTTTTCTAAATTCAATAAACAGTAAAAACAAAAAAGAGCAATATTCAGCTATTGAAGGATTAAGACTTTATCTAAATGTTACTAACGATGAAGTTGATGAGGATTTGGAAAAAGTTTTATATACAATAAAAAACAAAACAGATGACAGATCGGTTGCAGTAACTTGTTTACAAATATTAACAGATGCAGGAATAATAGACGAGCTGGGTGCATTATTTGAAATTGATGAATGGAAAGAGAGGAATTATTACTAAAGACATCCCAAAAAAGCATAATACAATATAATTTTCACTCTTTTTAAAAAAAAGTGTGTTAATCCGAATTAATTGCGTAAATTTGTATTTATACTTATTTCAAAGTGAAAATGTTAACATTCGATTCGATGGGCTTATCGCCCGAAATTCTCAAAAGCATAGAAGAGCTTAACTTCCAAAACCCAACGCCCGTTCAGGAAAAGATAATTCCTCTGATAAATGATACAGACACTGATATTATCGGTCTGGCGCAGACCGGAACAGGCAAAACTGCGGCATTTGGATTGCCACTGATACAACAGACGGATGTATCTGATAAAACTGTCCAGACAATTATATTATCTCCTACAAGAGAGCTTTGCATTCAGATAACCAAAGATTTACAAAATTATTCCAAATTCATTCAGGGGATTAGTGTAGTTCCTGTATATGGTGGAGCAAGCATAGAGACTCAGTTAAGAGCCTTAAAAAAAGGAACTCAGATTGTAGTGGCTACTCCGGGCAGAATGCTGGATTTGATAAACCGAAAGGCTTTGAAAATATCCGGCGTGAAAAATGTAGTGCTGGATGAAGCTGATGAAATGCTTAATATGGGATTTCGCGATGAGCTTGACGGTATATTGCAGAGAACTCCCAAATCAAAAAGGACTTTGCTTTTTTCTGCTACAATGCCACAGGAAGTTGCAATTATTGCAGACAGCTATATGCACAATCCCGTAAAGGTTACAATGGGCAAGCAAAATGCCGGAGCGGAAAATATTAGTCATGTGTACTATCAGGTGCATGCACGCGACAGATATCTTGCACTCAAAAGAATTGCAGATGTAAATCCTGATATTTACGGCTTGATTTTTTGCAGAACCCGTATGGAAACTAAAGATGTAGCTGAAAAACTAATGAAAGACGGATACAATGCTGATGCTTTACATGGAGATTTATCTCAGAGTCAGCGTGAGAATGTAATGAAAAGATTCAAAAACCGTTCATTGCAGATACTTGTAGCTACTGATGTAGCTGCACGGGGAATTGACGTAAATGAAATTTCTCACGTGATTAATTATAATCTGCCAGAAGAAAATGAGATTTATACCCACAGAAGCGGCAGGACGGGAAGAGCAGGGAAGCACGGGATTTCCATAGCTATCGTTAATTACAGAGAAAAAAACAGAATACCCCAGATAGAAAGAATTATCAAAAAGAAATTTGAAAAAATGCCTGTGCCAAATGGTGTGGAAATATGTCAAAAACAGCTTTTTCATCTGATAGATAAAATGCAGAATGTAGCTGTTGATGAAAAACAGATTGCTCCTTTTATGGATACCGTAGAAGAAAAACTCGAATCTCTTACTAAAGAGCAGATAATCAAGAACTTTGTATCTCTTGAATTTAACAGATTCCTTGAATATTACCGGGATGCACCGGACCTCAATGAAAAAGATAAATCTGATGACAGAAAAAATTCAGGCAAACAGAGAAACACAGGCAACAGAAGCAGCGCAGGCAGGAGAAACGGTGTTCCTTTTGCAAGATTTTTTATTAACGTCGGCAATAAAGAATCTATGCAACCTAAGAATATTATCGGTTTGATTAATGAAAATACGAGAGAAAGAGATATTGCCGTTGGTGATATTGATATTAAAGACAGTTTTTCATTTTTTGAAGTTGATGAAAGTTATTCTGAACTGGTACTCCACTCTTTTAAAAATAAAAACTACAAAGGCAGAGAGCTGAGAGTGGAAATTGCAGATGCCAAACCAACTCCAAAACCAAAGAAGCGCGGAAGAGACAACAAAAATAAGAGAAAGAAATTTAGTTAGAGCATACTGAAAAAGTCAATGTCAGTTATTGAGAATCAAAAAATATTTACTAATAAGTTTGAAAAAGCATAAAATAATAATTTTGCAACTTATTCATTGTATATTTGTAATTATTTGATATTCAATTAAGATGATTATTATATGAAACAATTTATTGTGATATTTTTGTTGTGTTTGATATCCCTTAATGCTCAGAGCGAAACAGTTACAGGATCAGACAAAGAATTTCTTTTTGATGCCGTTGTTTTTAAAGGAGAGGACAAGGGAAAATCCCGGCTTGATGTATTTGTAGTAGTGCCCTATCAAACGCTTGAATTCGTTAAAAGCGGCGCAGTTTACGGTAGCAAATACGACGTATTTATCGAAATTTATAATATTGAAACTGGCGAAGTAGTAAATGATAATTTTTCCAGAACCATTACTGCTGATGATTATTACATTGCAGCCGGAGGCTCTGCCGAATTTGATTATAATCAAAAAATTTATACTTTGCCACCCGGTGAATACAGGCTAAAGATTACTCTTTCAGATAAAATATCGAACAGAGAATACAGCCGCTCCAGAAAAGTATCTGTAATAGATTTTGAAGATTTTGATTTTGCACTAAGCGGTCTTTTATTGATTTCATCTATCGAAGAGGCAAACGGAAAATTTAAAATAACTCCTCATATATCGGATGACCTCGGTAAGCTGGAAAGTGATTTTTTTACTTTTTTTGAATGTTATAATTACAAGAATATTAATGAATTTTTTCTGACTTATCAGATACTCGACAGCAAAGATAGAATAATTGAAAAAGGTAAGATAGAATCAAAAAATATTAAACCGGGAACTAATCAGATTTATTTGAAGATTCCATCGCCTGATAATTTGAGCACCGGCTTTTACAGTCTTAAAATAATTGCATTAAGTTCCTATAAAACCGATTATGACGAAAATGACTACATAGCGGTTGCTCAGAGGTCAATTCGTATTGAGCAATCTCTAATCGGCAATTTGCTTGATAATCTTGATGATGCAATTCGCCGATTGCGGTATGTAGCTTTTCAGGAAGAGATAGACAGAATAAAAGATGCTCCCGACAGAAAAGAAAAAGAAAAGAGATTTCTGGCATTCTGGAAAGAAAAAGACCCTACACCGGCTACCGACAGAAATGAAGCTTTCAGGCAGTACTACTCAAGAATAGATTATGCAAACAGAAACTTCAAAAGCTATACTGAAGGATGGATGACTGACAAAGGTATGGTTTATGTAATTTTCGGTCCTCCTTACAGCGCCGAAAGGCAAAACAGATACGGTGATAACAGAGTATATGAAGTATGGAGATACAGTAACAACCGCGAATTTGTTTTTGTGGATAATACTGGATTCGGAGATTTCAGACTTATCAGACCGGCTACAATAGTTGAAAAATATGAATATAAAAATTAAATAAAGTGATTTTTTTTAATATATCATTGTTTTTCAAATAATACTTTCTTAAATTGCGAAAATATTTTTAGATAAATCAGGTATTTTTTAAATGAATTGTACTGTAATAATTCCCGCAGGGGGAACCGGAACGAGAATGGGTGCTGATATTCCAAAACAATTTTTGGAATTGGATGGCAAACCTCTGATTATTCATACACTGGAGATGTTCGAAGAAATTGATGAAATTAATTCTGTAGTAATTTCTTTACACAAAGAATGGCATCAGTTTGTAAATGAAAATCTCAAAAAGTATAACATCTCAAAAGTAAAAGAAATGGTTTATTCAGGCGAAAAAAGGCAGGATTCTGTTTTTAATGCCATCAAAACTCAGACTGTATTTAATAGCGACGTAATACTCGTCCACGATGCAGTAAGACCTTTTACAAGTAAAGAACTAATACTTAAAGTAATCGAAGAAGCAGAAGAAACAGGAGCCGTAATACCGGCAATAGATACAAAAGATACTATCAAGGAAAGAACCCCAAAAAATTTCGTACTTAAAACTTTTCTGAGGAACAATCTCTGTAATGCACAGACTCCTCAGGGATACTGGTACGATGTCCTTTATTCCGCATATACCAATGCCGAAAAGAATTCTTTTACAGGCACGGATTCTTCATCACTTGTAGAATATAACGGTTATAAAGTAACGATAGTAGATGGTGAGGAAGAGAATTTCAAAATCACTTCTCCATTTGATTTTCATTTAGCTGAATTAATGCTAAACAAATAAATTATCATATTATGATTACTTCAAATGTCCTGCAATTATCATTTTGCCGGACATTTTTTATTATTATCAGAGGGATTTGTTTATGCTTCATCGGATAAGGAAGTGTAATACCAAGTTGCTTTCAAACATACAAGATAAAATATCTGATTCCCAAACTCCGATTTGGGAATCCCATTGCGAAACCTGTGCTGAGCGTCGTCGAAGTATCGGAGTTTCGCAATGAGAAAAAATATAGTTCTTATGAAATATATTATACGATT
>CAZIXJ010000245.1:2649-5019 GCA_964542835.1 uncultured Hyphomicrobiales bacterium | reverse complement strand
GTTTGTAAAGCCTTTATCTTTGAGGAAAACAGCACACCATTTTAGCAAAATATCATAATCTTTATTCAAACGATTAATTCTTACATTGCTAAAATCTGATACAACATTTGCAGAAAATGAAATATTATCAAATACATAAAGTAGTTGCCTCAACTGAGCTTGATTTTGAGTGAATTTTGAAATTTTTAAAAGATATGCAATGGTTGTTTTTAGCAAACGGTTTTCAGGTCTGTTCTGAATGAACTCATCATAGACAACATAAAATCGTTCTTTATGAGCAAAATTGAATTTGATGTTTTCTTTTATCAGCAACTTACCCTTTAGAAAGAATTCATTATCCTTCTTAGTTACATAATCTGACTTAATACCACGATGTACAAGTAAAAATAATTCTTCAATAAACATCAAAATGAAAATCTCAAATAGAGGAATTTTATCTGACTTTATAGACGAAAGATTGAGCTTCTTAAAAGGGCTGTCTTTCAATGTTTTAAGCATTTTCAGAAAGATTTTCCGAGTTTTCTGAATTTCAGGTTCTTTAGATTCTTTCGTATCTGTAGGTGAAAAATAAATTTTTGGTAATATCTCAATTGTTATACCTGAATGAGTTTGTAAAATACCTACAAAATTTTTTGCTTTGAGATATTTCCGTTTCTTTTCATAACCTAACTGAAGTACTTCAATAGCCTCATCAGAATCATTATCTGTCTTATTGCCGGTAACATATCTTTCTATTTCATCAAAAACCTTTGCGGGCAATTCAATATTACCATTAACAGAATAATCCGGTTTTTCTTCCGTTTCATTCCTGAATAACTTTCCGTATTCCCTTATTGTAAAATATCTTTTCTTCATAATTCATTCCGTTAAAAATTGGCTGTCTAAAATGATATAATTAATAATACAGTCATACTGAGCGCAGCGAAGTATCCGGTATAGAAGCTGATTCTTGGATTCTTCAGTCGCTCCGCTCCTTCAGAATGACTATTTATTAGACAACCACTTCTTTTTTTATTCCTCTGTATCAGTTTTATTTTCGTCAGTTACATAATCTTTATTTGTTTGTTCATTATTTTTAATTTCAATCTTGTCATATATTTTAATAAAAGCTTGCTCATTCATCTTATATTCTTTCAGAGATGAATTGATACTATAAAGCACCTTCTTATCTTGAATATCATCATGGTCGAAACCGATTACCTCAGTTTCTTTCATTGTATTATCAATAATAAACCTCAATTCATCTTTTCCTTCTTTCGACTTTTGTTTTGGATGGTCATCGAGTATAATTTGGATTTTTTCCCAGTCTTCATAGAAATATTCCTGAAGAAGTGGAATGAGCTCATAATAGAAAATCTTATGAAGTTTTTTATACTTTTCATCTTCTGTTTTTTCTTTTTCAAGCAAAGGCATAAAGAAAGAATGACCGATTTGGTGGTCTCTATCCATCAAATATTCGATACGTTCATTAATTTTTTCAAACATTTTTTGAATATCAATACTTTTTACTTTGATTCCTTCCAGCTTACTGGTATCAGGCATCATTTCAACAAAATGGAAACGTCTGCGAAGGGCAATATCCATTAGAGCAATGGAACGGTCTTCTGTATTCATAGTTCCAATGATATATAAATTGGAAGGAACTCCAAAATCTTTGTCGCCTGAATATGGAAGAGTTACTTTCAATTCATCCTCAGCACCAATACGCTTCGACTTTTCAATTAAAGTAATAAGTTCACCAAATATTTTAGATATATTGCCACGATTGATTTCATCAATGATAAGAACGTAGTTTTTAAATTCAGCTAAATTATATTCTGATTTTAAATATTCTAATATACCCCAAGCATAAGAAAAATTTGTCATTGATGCTTCGCCTTTTTCATACATCTCTTTGATTTTACTTATATTAACAGAGTGTGAGCCTTTACCTTCTTTAGGATTTGCATGGAATCCATTTTCATTATATGATGTTACTGTAAATTTTTTATCTCGCAGAGTATTTAGTGAAAGCCCTTTATCACCTTCTTTATCTATGTCGTCTCTGAATTTTTGTATTGCATCATCAAAATTCTTGAAGCTATCTTTTTCTTCAGCCTTCTCACTTATCCTTTTAAATACACCATCGCATATCTCATATTTCACTTGCTCATTAGCATCACCTACCATTACAGGTTTAATCCCTTCAACAAACTCTTCATATCCGTAAGACTGGTGGAAAGTAATGAATTCTATTTGACCTGCTTTCTTATATTCTTTAAATTTTTCTCTTAGTTTTTCTCTTTTTTCTGGTGTATCTTCAGAATTTTCTTGATAAAACTTAGGGTCAATAATCTCAATAGCTTTGTTAATTGTATGAAATGTTTTGCC
>CAZIXJ010000245.1:0-2639 GCA_964542835.1 uncultured Hyphomicrobiales bacterium | reverse complement strand
GAGGTCCATAAAGAATTTGGTTTAAGGGTTGTGAAGTGTTTGTTTTTGAATCATTTCCATGAGTTTGATTGGAACTTTTTTTAGGATTGCTTGATTCTTCATTTTCATCCTCTGGCTTTTTTTTATGAGCTTCAATAAGAGCCATTATATCATCTTCCCGCTCTTCTTTATAATTTATTACAAATTCTCTCACTTCTTCAATTTTTTCATCTTTGATTTTATATAATATTTTATTATCACCACCTGAATCAATTATTTTATTTTCATTAATTTCTTTTTTACTATTATTAGACACTGAAATAAAATCAACAAACTGAATTAATATTTTTTGATCATTTTTACTTTTTGTAATTTTATCTGATATTGCATGGGATGTATTAAAATTCTTCAAATGATTTTTAAATTCATCTTTATAAACTTCATAATATTCATTCTCAATTGTGTTTTCATTATCAACTTGTATTTTATTATCTGCCACAAGAGAATTATAACTATTCTTCATCTTTTCATTTATCCAATAAAATGTGTTTTTTTTATTAAATTTTGAAAGAATTTCTAAGAACGGGAAAATGAAAAATTTGCTTTTATTATCTTTAATTTTACCTTTCTTATAAATCTCATCAAAATATTCATTTAATGTTTTCACTTCTCCACTCATTCTTTTTCTCCTAAAAAAATTTTAAAATTTTAGTTTTAATTAAAATTGATATTATAAATTAATAAAAAATTGTGAAAATATATAATCATTCTTTCAAATCCCCATCCACAACTTATAAAATGCTTCGCTTTCTGCCCAAACTGCTTCGTGCTGCGGTTCGAACACAGGCTTCCGAACCTCATCAAATCCGCCGACATCATTCATTTGGAGGAACGTGTTTTTTAAATTCCTGAGAAATTCGTTAAGGGCAATGTTGTTGCCTTCTATATTAAGTAAAATCAGTTCAGGTATATCCTGTATTGATGCCGGAAGTTTTGTAAGACTGTTATTGGACACAGACAAAAAGAACAATTTTTTCAATTCGCCGATATTTTCCGGCACCTTGCTTATTTGATTGTCATCGAGCAACAGCATAGATAATTGTTTCAATTTCGTTATTTCTACCGGAATTTCTTTCAGCCGGTTATCACTCAAATTGAGGTAACGCAACTCCGTCATCTCAAAAATATAGTCAGGTATCGATTCAAACCCCTGTCCCGATAAATCAATTTCGTCGGGATGTATCTTTATTTCTAGAGATTCAGGAACATCTTCAGGCAATTCTTTGATTTTGTTATAAGTCAAATCAAGCAGGCGTAGAGATTTCATCTCAAAAATAAAATCAGGAATCGAATCAATATTATGTCCTGAAAGATTAAGATTTTCCAAATTCTCAAATTCTTTTATGAAATCAGGGACCGAATCAAACTTTTCATTTATTACTTCATAAGACAAATCGAGATTTTTTCGGTAACAGGAATATTTTATTCCGTTCAGGTAGAGTTTATGATTTTGAATTTTCACATTCATTTTTTTACCCCTTTTTTATGTGTTTTATCGTACCATTCTGCAAATCCGGGATTAGGTTTTAATTGATGAGGAAATGGGTCATAACCAATATAGTGTTGCTCTTTAGGTGTGAAATCTATATTATGTCGCCCGCTTTCTACTTCTTTTTTTATTTCTTCTTTCCACTCTTCACGAGACTTTTTAAAGCATTTATAAAAACCAAAGCAGTATTCAGCAACTAAATCAGCAACGTCATCATCTTTTGCTGCTATCAAACGCACATAACTGTTCATTTTCCAAAAGCTGTTGTATTCATACCAGTCAATTTTAGGGTCATTGTTGTATTTGTGCGGGTAACCGTTTACTTCATAGCCTCGCTCAGAGCAGTATTTAAAAATCCTTTCAATTGGAAAATAATTATCAAATACGGGGATATGATAATTATCACGTTTTGAGCGATACTTTGCTTTTTGTCTGATATAATTCATTACATCTGCTTTTATCATTTTTTCTCCGCAATAATTACAAAATTCATAATACAAAATTAATTCTTATGGCGACATATAAAGACGCATACAAATAAAAGATGAAAAACTTTGTAAATAAAAAAAATCATCGTAAGGCTGTATAGTAGCAAAGAGATTTTTGAGCCTATTTGAAAATAGCAATATAAGAATAATTCAAGACCCTCACCCCTTAAATTTGCCGGTGGTTAATTTAAAGCTCTCCTTGTGGGAGAAGGAGTTTTAGGAAATTGTATTTTATTATATTTTGTGAATTTCTTCGTTTTTACACAGTCTCTCCGGTTTGGCAATGCCGGTTTCAAAAAAGTTTCACTTTGAATTTCACTAAGCTCAGCTTAGTTTGAAATCTTCCTTCCCAAATCGGAGTTTGGGAAGGAAGATAAGAAAATTCCCCTCTTGCCCCGATAAATCGGGATGCAGGCAAGGGGGGCTTTTGAAAATCTGTGATTTTCAAAAGCGGGGTTGCATTATTTCTCAACCATCGGGTTTACCCGATGGGGATGCCCTTCCTGATAATACCTGCTACAAAGACGCTCCACCGGAGCGTCTCTACAACTGAGCGGATGAATTTCATATCAAAACATCCGACGCTTTTTCAAACATCGGATGTTTCATTATAGAATAATATT
>CAZIXJ010000244.1:0-5025 GCA_964542835.1 uncultured Hyphomicrobiales bacterium | reverse complement strand
CAGAGGATGTTATGAAATTCTATTTTACTGTTGTGTTTCTATTTGTATCTATTTTTTCTTATAATTCTAATAATGAATTATTTGCTGAAGATAATGATTTTGGTATCAAATTTTCCGGATATTTGAAAACTGACTATATGTTTGATTCCCGACAAAACTTAGCACCGAGAGAGGGACATTTTTATCTGTGGCCCCTGAAAGAGGAGCTTGATATTGACGGAGAAGACCTAAATGCAGAGCCAAATTTTAATATTCTGAGTATTCAGAGCAGGCTGAAGTCAAACATTACCGGTCCTGATGTAATAGGTGCCAAAACAAGCGGATATGTGGAAATGGAATTCTTCGGTTCTACTGACGCTAATATTAATACTCTCAGGCTAAGGCATGCTTTTATTGATTTGGACTGGGATAACACTAAAGTCCGTGCCGGACAGTTCTGGCATCCTTTATTTGAAACAGCATGCTATGCAGGTACCATTTCATTCAATACGGGTGTTCCTTTCCAGCCATTCAGCAGAAATCCGCAGTTAAGAATTGTTCAGAAAATGAGCAATTTTAATTTTACTTTAGCTGCTGTTACTCAAAGAGATTTCACAAGTCCCGGACCGGATGGATTCTCATCCAAATATTTGAGAAATGCGGTAGTGCCGGAGCTATTCGGAGGTATTCAGTATGGCAGCAAAAGTTTCGTAATGGGAGGAGGAGCTTCTTACAAAACATTAAAACCAAGTCTGTATCACCCTACTATGACAAATCAAAAAGTGGCGAGCGATGAAACTATTTCTACATATGCTGCAAATGCATATACAAAGATTACTTCCGGATTGTTTTCTTTCAAAGCATACGGTGTGATAGGTCAGAATATGCCTGATTTGATGCTGCCGGGTGGATATGCCGTAAAAGAATACAATTTGGATACATATGAAGTAACATATACACCGTTTAATAATATGTCTTTCTGGACTGATATTTCTTACGGAAAGAAAATTGAAGCAGGAATCTTTGCTGCATACGGTGAAGTACTCGGTACAGATGAAAATACACAGGATTTGAATAATTTCTTTGGCAGAGGCACTGATATAAAAAGTCTTTACAGAGTATCCCCGAGAATAGCATATACAGAAGGCAAATTCAAAACTGCTTTCGAACTTGAATATACCGCTGCGGAATATGGGATTAACGATGTAAACGATAAAAATAAGGTAATAAATACTAATACAGTCGCTAATATCAGAGCGCTTTTTGCTGTATATTTATTTTTCTGATTTTTTTAGTTTTACAATTTAGAAAAACTGACGATATAAGAAATATTGATTGGTTTATCTGAATTAAAAAAGAAAAAATATTAATGATGTTTTAATAAACACGGAGTCTTAAGATGAAAATCGGTACTAAATTGTATGTTTTTATCGGTGGTATTACGCTGATAACATTCGCAGTATTCGGCTTTTATCTCAACAATTATATTTCGGAAATAATTTCAGAAAATTATTCCGAATCCATTAATGAGTATATGGATAACTACACCAATATGATTGAACTTGAGATAGAATCCAAAAAGAACCAAAATGTAGTAGGAATTAATCTGGCAAATAATTATTTGCAGTCTCTCGGAAATATTAATATTTCTCAGGATGAAACGGTAAGAGTGGGCAATTTTAGTCTGAATAAATGGACTATCAACGGAAATCAAATACAAAACAATTATGAAATAGTAGATAAACTTCAGGATTTCGGAGTGGGTACTGCCACAATATTCCAAAAGACTCCGCAGGGATACGTTAGAGTAAGCACAAACGTAAAAGAAGACGACGGCTCAAGAGCTGTCGGCACTTTTATTGGGTATGACAGCCCGGTAGTAAAAGCTATCGAAAACGGTCAAAGGTATCTTGGCAGAGCAAGAGTAGTTGGCGATTGGTTTGTAACTGCATACGAACCTATCAGGATAAACGGAGAAATAAGAGGTATAATATACGTAGGTGTACCTGAAATTGACTATAATGCTTTTTCAGAAATATTCAAGGAAAAGAGCTATTTCGGTTCCGGTTATCCTTATATTGTTGCTTCTGAAGGTATTCTCACGGCTCATCCTTCATCAGTCGGAACTGATTTATCCGAATATGATTTTTTCCGGGAAATGAAGCAAGAGAAAAACGGCGTAGTAACTTATGACTGGGAAGGAAGAGAAAAAACGCAATATTTCAGATATATTGATGAAATTGACAGTTATATTACGGTTGGGTGGTATTCTGAAGATTATGATGTAATTTTCTCCGAACTTCGAATGGTAGTAATAATTGCAACTATTATCGGAGTAATTGCAGTAATCGTAATTTTATTTATCATTGTCAATCAGATTACAAGGTCTTTAACTAAAGCTGTAGATGCTGCTGAATCAATAGCCAAAGGTGAAATAAACATCAATCTTGATTCGAACAGAAAAGATGAGACGGGTATTTTATTAAGGTCTATGAAAAAAATGGCGAAAAATATCAAGGGATTAGTTACAGAGCTAAATAATACTGCTGAAGCAACTGTGGAAGGCAAACTCGATAACAGAGCAGACGAAGATGCTTTCGAAGGCGAATACAAAACAATTATGAGAGGATTCAACGGCACATTAGATGCAGTAATAGGACCTCTGAACGTAACCGCCGAGTATGTGGACAGAATAAGTAAAGGCGATATCCCTCCGAAAATTACTGATGATTACAAAGGCGACTTCAACGAAATTAAGAATAATCTGAATCTCTGTATAGATTCTGTAAATCTGCTTGTAACAGATGCAAAAATGCTTGCTAATGCGGCAGATGAAGGTAAGCTCGATACGAGAGCTGATACCTCCCAACATAATGGAGACTTCAGAGCAATAATTGAAGGAGTAAATGGCACTCTCGATAATGTAATAGGACCACTGAATGTAGCTGCCGAATACGTTGACAGAATAAGTAAAGGAGACATTCCTCCGAAAATTACTGATGATTACAATGGCGATTTCAATGAAATTAAAAATAATCTTAATTTATGTATAGATTCTGTAAATCTTTTGGTAACAGATGCAAAAATGCTTGCTAATGCGGCAGATGAAGGTAAGCTCGACACAAGAGCTGACGCTTCACAGCATAACGGAGAGTTCAGAGCAATCATTGAAGGAGTAAATGGTACTCTCGATAACGTAATAGGTCCACTGAATGTGGCAGCTGAATATATTGACAGAATATCCAAAGGGGATATACCTCCGAAAATCACTGATGATTACAATGGTGATTTCAATGAAATCAAAAATAATCTTAATTTATGTATTGACTCATTGAATAATATGCTTAGTGATGTGGATAAACTTATTGATAATATGATTCACGCTAAATTCCGTTATCGTTCCAATGCAGAAAAGCACAATGGCGATTTCCGTAAATTAATGCAGGGCATTAATAATACAATTGACAGAATAATTGATGTAATGGATAACATTGCAGCACCTATAATGGGTATAGATTCAGACTTCAATATTACATTTATGAATAAAGCCGGTGCTCAACTCGACAGAAAATCCGGGAAAGAAGTTGAAGGACTTAAATGTTATAATCATTTTAAAACTTCACACTGTGAAACTCAAGAGTGTGCATGCTTCAGGGCTCAAAAAGAGAATGCTACCGTAAGTGCTGAGACAGATGCTCATCCGGGAGGATTGGATTTGGAAATAAATTACACCGGTTTCCCTATTAAAGATGATGAAGGAAATACAATCGGTGCTGTTGAAATTGTTATGGATCAAACAGAAATAAAAAGCACTTTAAACAGAATACAGAAAATATCAGACTATCAGGCAGAAGAAACTGAAAAGATTGTCAGTAACATCGGAAAAGCCGCCAAAGGAGATTTCAGTGCTGAATTTGATTTGGCATCGCCTGATAATGAAACTCAGGAAGCATACGAAACATTGAAACATATCGTAGATTCCGTAGAGAAATTCATTAATTCCGTAAAAGGATTACAACAGGATGTATCTACTCTTACTGATTATGCTTCACAGGGTGATTTAAGCAAAAGAGCCGATGCTTCTGTCCACAGTGGTGAGTTTCAGAAACTGGTACAGGGGCTTAATAACATACTTGACAACATTTTAGAACCCGTAAATGAAGCAGGTGAAGTCCTTGAAATAATGGCTACCGGTGATTTGAGAACACGAATGAAAGGTGATTACAAAGGTGATAATGAAAAACTGAAAAATAATATCAATTTACTCGGTAATTCATTATCACATCTGATAATGCAGGTAAACGAAAGCGTACATAACTCAGCGAGTAGTGCTTCGGAAATAAGTGCTACAAGCGATTCTCTTGCGGCATCTACTCAGGAGCAATCAGCTCAGGCTGATGAAGTAGCTTCTGCAGTGGAAGAGATGTCCAGAACCGTAACTGATAATGCTCAAAGTGCAAACAAAACTTCTGAAATGGCTATCAGCAACGGTGATGTAGCAAAAGAAGGAGCAGGTGTAGTAGAGCAAACAGTAACAAAAATGCGTGATATTGCAGATGTAGTTAAAAATTCCGCCGGAAGTATTCAGAAGCTCGGCGATTCAAGTAAGAAAATCGGTGAAATAATCAGCGTAATCGATGATATAGCCGACCAGACTAATCTACTTGCATTAAATGCAGCAATAGAAGCAGCAAGAGCAGGAGAGCAGGGACGCGGGTTTGCAGTAGTTGCAGATGAAGTGAGAAAACTCGCAGAAAGAACTACTGAAGCTACCAAGCAAATTGCAGATATGATAAAAGGAATTCAAAAAGAAACTGAATCTGCAGTAGTTGCTATGAATGAAGGCACTAACGAAGTAAACAGCGGAATCGAACTTGCAGATAAAGCCGGCATATCGCTAAATAAAATTCTTGAATCCACTCAGGAAGTAATTGATATGATAAGCCAGATAGCTGCCGCAAGTGAAGAGCAGTCCGCCACCAGCGAGCAAATAAGCAAAAACGTAGTCAGCATAAGCAAGGTAACTTCAGAATCGGCTCAGCGAGT
>CAZIXJ010000243.1:3760-5037 GCA_964542835.1 uncultured Hyphomicrobiales bacterium | reverse complement strand
AGTAAAATATAAAAAACATTCCTTTAAAACTCCCTCTCCCACTGGGAGAGGGCCGGGGTGAGGGTCCTCAATTTCTTCTTGTATTGATATTTTCACACAGCCTCTGAAGCACTGGTCTATTCATGTTTTTCAAAGAACATATGCCACAAAGACGAGGCAACGCATCGCCTCTACATTCTCAAATGGGGCGGAAAACCAGCCCCCTACAAATTATTATTCCTTCACAAATTTCTCTATTCTATCCCCAACCCTCACAAAATACACACCTCTCGGCAGATGTGATTTTTTTCTTTATCCTGAATTAAAAATTAATCAGCTATTTTTTTATTCTTAATTTCAAATTCCGTATATTTGTGTGATTATTTGTATTAAATTTTGAGATTTGGAATAATGAGAAAAACATTGATTACTTCGGCTCTTCCGTATGCAAACGGGCATATTCATCTCGGTCATGCGGCAGGTGCATATCTGCCGGCTGATATTTATGCCCGCTATAAGAGATTAAACGGCGAAAATGTGCTTTACGTTTGCGGTTCCGACGAACACGGCGTAGCCATTACCATTTCTGCCGACAAGGAAAAAGTAAGTCCGCAGGATATTATTGATAAATACCATTATAGCAACAAAGATGCTTTTGATAAATTCGGTATGAGTTTCGATATTTATTCCAGAACTTCCAAGCCTCATCATCACGAGACTGCGCGTGAATTTTTCGCCGATGCTCTTAAAAAGGGCTATCTCATAGAAAAAGAAGAAGAGCAATTCTATGATGAAAAAGCTGAAATGTTTTTACCCGACAGATATGTGGAAGGCGAATGCCCTAATTGCGGTTATGAGCATGCAAGAGGAGACCAGTGCGACAAATGCGGTGCATATTATAATCAGACCGAACTTAAAAATCCCAAATCAACGATAACGAATAATACTCCGGTACTGAAAAAAACCACTCACTGGTATTTTCAGTTCGGTAAAATGCAGCAATTCCTGGAAGAATATATTGATTCCAAAAGTAAAGAATGGAAGGATAACGTAATACAGCAATCCAAAAGCTGGCTCAATCTCGGACTTTCAGAAAGGGCGATTACGAGAGACTTGAAATGGGGTGTTGATATTAAAGGAATTGAAGGAGTAGATGATGAGAAGGCTGAGGGCAAGAGGTTATACGTCTGGTTCGATGCTGTACTCGGATATATTTCCAACACTAAGGAATATTTTGCCGGTACTGATAATCCTGAAGGCTGGAGAGAATGGTGGCAAAATCCCGACACTGATTATTA
>CAZIXJ010000243.1:0-3750 GCA_964542835.1 uncultured Hyphomicrobiales bacterium | reverse complement strand
TTTGGAGCTCATCTCAAGTTCAAAGGAATCAGGCGAGATCGCAAAGACTGTGGAGACTGACTATTATGCTTTCATAGGCAAGGACAATATTGTATTTCATACACTTATTTTCCCTGCTATGCTGCACACAAGAAGCGATGAAAACAACCCTTATATACTGCCGAAAAATGTACCTGCTAATGAATTTTTAAATCTCGAAGGACAGAAGTTTTCCAAATCGAGAAACTGGAGTATTGATTTAGGGCAGTTTCTTGAAGCACATCCCGAGTCTAATTATATTGATACTCTGAGATATACTCTTACTGCCAATGCTCCCGAGACTAAAGATTCCGATTTTACATGGAAAGATTATCAGGCAAGAAATAATAATGAACTGGCTGCTATTTACGGTAATTTTATAAATCGTACACTTCAATTTTTGAATAAAAAATTTGATTCAAAAGCTCCTGAATTGCCTGAAGCATACAAATATATAAAACAGATATGGAATGATGCCGCAAACGCAGTGATTAACGGCAATGATATATCAGATAAATTAGACAGACTCGAAAAAAATGATAAGGATTTGCTGATTACCGTATTTAATGAATTAAAATATCTCAAAGAAAAATATGAAAGATTCAAATTCCGTGAAGTAATTAATCATACAATGAATATTGCAAGAGCTTCCAATAAATATTTCAATGATGAAGAGCCTTGGAAATCTGTAAAAAATGATTTTGATAAATGCAGCAAAACGATGTATGTTTGCTGTCAGCTTGTGAATACTCTTTCAGTTGTATTTGCTCCCATCATTCCATTTTCATCTGAAAAAGTAATGAAACTTTTAGGCAAAAAACCTTACACAGGAACACCAGACAGAAAAAATCCTGAAAACTATTGGAATAAAGCATATACACCGGAACTGAAATCCGGTTTTAAAATCGAACCTCCGGAGATTTTATTTACAAGAATAGAAGATGATTGGGTGGAAGCTGAATTTGATAAACTTGGTGATAAAAAGCCGAAAATCGAAAAACCCGAATATGAAGAAATTACTATTGATGATTTCGCTAAAGTGAAATTCGTAACGGCAAAAGTGCTGGAAGCAGAGAAAATTAAAAAATCAAAGAAATTATTGAAATTGCAGGTAGATTTGGGATTTGAGCAAAGACAAATACTTGCCGGTGTTGCACAGCATTATGAGCCTGAAGAACTTGTAGGTAAGAATATAGTTGTGGTTGCAAACCTTAAGCCTGCCAAATTAATGGGCAGAGAATCACAGGGTATGATGCTCGCTGCTTCTACAAATGATGGAAAATTATGTATTATATCACCGGAGACAGACGTTCATCCGGGTTCTGAAGTCAGATAAAAATAAAGGTAATTAAAAATGAGAACAGAAAATATAATTGATTTTTTAAAAGAAATCGAACTTTTTAATGATTTGAAAGAAGAGCAATTAGCATTGCTTGCAGAAGGAATAATTCAAAAAGACCTGAAAACAAATGAAAACTTGTTTGTGGAGAACTATCCGCGAACTGATTTGTATTTAATCTATAACGGGAAAATTGAATTATATAAAAAAGACTCATTTGGCAAAGAGCAATCATTAAGAATTTTTGGTGATTACGATTTTCTTGCCGAAGGTGCATTAATGAATGATGACAATCATTCTACATCGGCAAGGGCTGTTCAGGATACTGAAGTATTATGTCTCAGCAGAAATCATTTCAACGATTTTGCCAAAGACCATCCTGATATGATAATTACAATATTATCTAAAGTATCAAAAATAATTTCCCGCAGAATGAGACATACTACAGACCAGGCAGTTGGTATTGCTGCACAGTATGTATCAGGTAAAACAAGAAAGGAACACGACCTTCTCGGAGAGCGTGATGTGCCTGAAGAAAGTTACTACGGTGTGCAAACTTTAAGAGCAATAGAAAACTTCCCAATTACAGGGATTCAGATAAGCCACTTTCCAGATCTAATCAAAGCTCACGCACAAGTGAAGATGGCAGCAGCTATTGCTAATCGTGAACTCGGTCATCTTGATGCAGATATTGCCGATGCAATAGTAAAGGCATGTCAGGAAATAATAGGCGGAAAGTATCTCAGCCATTTTGCAGTAGATATGATACAGGGCGGAGCCGGAACATCTACAAATATGAATGCAAATGAAGTAATCGCAAACCGTGCTTTGGAACTGCTCGGACATAAGAAAGGCGAATATGAATACTGCCATCCGAACACTCACGTAAATATGGCTCAATCAACTAATGATGTATATCCTACCGGACTAAATATCGGTTTGTATTATCTAAATATTAAATTAATTGAAAGTCTTAAAGAATTGATTACTTCATTCTCAAAAAAAGCAGTTGAATTTAAAGATATTATCAAGATGGGACGCACCCAGCTTCAGGATGCCGTGCCAATGACTTTGGGGCAGGAGTTTGCGGCATACTCATCTACATTGAAAGAAGAAATTATGAGACTTGAGGAAAATGCAAAGTTATTCCTCGAAGTGAATATGGGAGCCACAGCAATCGGAACTGGCATTACTGCCGACCCTGATTACAGCAGGCTTGTAATGGAGGAATTAAGACAAGTAACAGGTCTTGACCTCAAACTTGCCGATGACCTTGTGGAAGCTACTTCCGATACGGGAGCTTTTGTGATATTCTCATCTGCAGTGAAAAGGCTTGCCGTAAAACTCTCAAAAATATCGAATGATTTGAGACTTCTCAGCAGCGGACCGAGAGCAGGGCTTAACGAAATAAATCTCCCAAAAATGCAGCCGGGTTCTTCAATTATGCCGGGAAAAGTAAATCCCGTAATACCCGAAGTAGTAAACCAGATTGCATTTAAAGTAATTGGAAATGACTTAACTGTTACTCTTGCCGCCGAAGCAGGACAGCTACAGCTTAACGTAATGGAGCCTGTAATTGCCCAAAGCATATTCGAATCAATCCAGATGCTGATTGGTGGTATGAGAACACTTAAATACAGATGTATTGACGGAATTACTGCCAATCCTGAAGTTTGCAGGGCGCAGGTAGAGCGGAGTATCGGGCTTGTAACGGCACTTAATCCTATACTCGGATATGAAAAATCCAGCAAACTTGCAAAGGAAGCTCTTGAAACAGGAGAAAGTGTATATGATTTGGTTCTAAAAAATAATTTAATGACAAAAGAAAGGCTTGAAGAAATACTTAAGCCCGAAAATATGATAAAACCTGTAAAATGGTAGTTTTTTTATAATTTATACGGAGAAATTCCATGAAATATGTTGCATTATTACTGACAATTCTGTTTCTCGCAGCATGCGGCAAGCAGGAACAAAGCGAGGCTCCACAGTCAGGCGAGACTGTATCAGGAAAAGTTACTCTTGCAGACGGGAGCGATATGCCGGTCGAAATATTTGCATATTATGACAGACATCAGAGCGAAGAAAATAATCTGATTACCAAAACTGAAGCTGATAAAGAAGGAAATTTCGAGCTGGAACTGCCTGCAGGTATTAATTATGCTGTACTGCACGTGGCTGCTCCGGGATATAAATCCTTTGAAACAAAATATATTGCAGGAGATGAAACTCCATATCTTGAGGCTGCTCTTTACAGGGTGGCTGTTCCAAAAGAGATTGATTCTGTTTCAGTATTTGTTTTCGATGGTGAAAGAAATTTCTTTGATTTGACCAAAACCGATGAAAATACTTACGTTTGGGAAGGTGAACTTGATTCGGTTGTTGCAGGATATCAG
>CAZIXJ010000242.1:0-5039 GCA_964542835.1 uncultured Hyphomicrobiales bacterium | reverse complement strand
AACCGGGTACTTACAAAGCTACTCCTCCAAGACCATTCAGCGATGTACAGTATGTAATGATTTCCAGTCCTGAAAGATTTGGAAATATTGTAAAAATTAAAATCAGAAATAACAGTGATAAAGCCGTAGGCGGTATTCCTGTAACTATGAAAGAGTGGAGAGAATCTCACGTACAGGATTCTACGGTAGCCGATTTTATTTTGGAAGATGAAGTAACGGTAAATATCGACAGACTGGAAGCAGGTGAAGAAACATATGTTGTATTCGACAGTGAAGATGTAATTCCAAGAACATATGCAGAATTCAGAAGCCCGAACCAGCCGTATAATATTCCTGATGATTACAAACCTCTTGAAGCTAACGTTTCTCCTGTTTACAAATACACTTTCCATCTGGAAAATGATGAAATTGTAAGCAATAACGAGCTTGAAAGCACTTACAGATTCTATATACAGAAATCAAATGTTTCTCTGATGTTATCTGTAAGAGGTATTGAAGATATTGACCCTGATTCTTCAAGTACAAATGAAATTGCTACAAATCTGAATCTTGATTCACTTGTAAGCGGCTTCTTCAATATTGGATGGTTCATTGATATTGAAAGAGAAGACCCTGTAATTAATATTGATATATTCGACAGATCAGTATGGGAACCGAGAAGTGTAAATTATCCGCTTTACAGAACTCTTTTCTGGGTGGACGGACACGATTCTTTCGATGATGGCGAAGGTACTGTGGATAACAATTTCACAAGATACGAAAGATTTAATATTCGTTCTTTTCTCGAAAGTGGTACTATCGACGGTAAGAAAAACTTCGTGCTTGGTTCACAGGAATTGGTAAGAAATGCTACTGATGATATCAATAGAGATTTCGTAAATGAATATCTTAGAGCTGAGAATCTTGATCCTGGAAATCCTCTCGGCTCTGATGCTGATTACGATGGAAAAATCGTTACCGGTATTGTTGTCGGAAGAGAAACTGAAAATACTGTAAAATCTACCGAATTTATGAATGATGACTATCCAAAACCGGGACTTTTACAAATATTTGCTAATGATAATACAAAAGGCTTAAGCAGGATTGGTTACGCATTTAATTCACGTGAAGGTCACGACCCTGAGCTTGGTCTTGTAATACCTGAAGAAGAAAGAGTAGCAGGAATTGCTACGGTTACTCTTGAAAATAATATATTCCACATGGGTGTGGACTGGCGTCACTGGGAAGATATTGAAACTGTATTGAGAGCTATTCTTGACTTCCTTGAAAATAACGATGGACACGTAATTCCTGTAGAACTTCTTGATTTCAATGCTTACGCTGTAGGTGAAAGAATTGAAGTATCCTGGAAAACTGCAGGTGAATATAATTCATCTCACTTCGAGCTTGACAAAGCATTTGTAAACGGAGATAATATCGGTAACTTTATGAATATTGATAATATCGAAGCTGCTGGAAACTCTTCTGTAATTGAAAATTACGGACCATTTGTGGACTGGAGTGTATCATCAGGTAATACTTATGCATACAGACTTAAATCAGTTGATAAAGACGGTGAATTCAGTTATAGCGAACCTGTAGTGGTTACGCTGGATGGAATAAATGATATTTCAATATCAGAAGCTCAGCCAAATCCTGTAACTGATAATTCCAAAATTACTTACAAGCTGAATAACTCAGCTAATATATTCATTGCAATTTATGACATTAATGGCAATCTTGTGGCAAATCCTGTAGATGAAATGAAGTCTCAGGGTTCATACGAACTAAATATTAATGCTTCTGAATTTGCAAGCGGTAAATATACTTTGGTTTACAAAGTAGGCAACTCGATGCTTACACGTTCGCTAAACATAGTAAAATAAGATAATTATTAATTAAAATATAAAGGCTTCTGTAATTAATTGCAGAAGCCTTTTTCTTTGTATGAATTCAGTATTAAAAAACAAAAATATTTATATAATATTTTCCATTACGCTTATTGCAGTAATGGGAGTTGCTACTATTACTCCGGCTTTCCCTGCTATAATGAAAGGCCTCAATCTTACGGGTGAAGAAGTTGGTTTGCTGATAAGTGTATTTACTTTTCCCGGTATTGTCTTTACTCCGGTAATGGGTGTGCTTGCAGATAAATTTGGCAGAAAGAAAATTCTGATACCTTCACTTGTACTTTTTGCGTTATCCGGAGCTTCCGTTGCATTTACATCAGATTTTGATTTGATATTGATATTACGATTTTTTCAGGGGCTTGGAGCTTCTTCTCTTGGTGCTTTGAACGTTACAGTTATCGCTGATTTTTTTGAAGGTAAAAAGAGGGGAGAGGCTATGGGAGTAAATGCATCGGTGCTAAGTATTGGCACGGCATCCTACCCGCTTATAGGTGGTAGTATTGCCGTTATGGACTGGCATTATGTGTTTTTGCTGCCTCTGCTTGCTTTACCTGTTGCTTTTATAGTATTATTCAGACTTGATTTGCAGGAAACTAAGAACGGACAAAATATGAAAGAATATTTTACTCAGGTGCTTTCTCATCTTAAGAATCTGAATATCATATTGCTTTTTGTATCGAGTATAGTTACTTTTTCCGTCTTATACGGAGCATTTTTGCTTTATCTGCCCATTTTGCTTGATGAAAGGTTTTCGCTTAATTCTTTTCAAATTGGATTGATGGCTTCACTTATGTCTGCAATTACGGCAATATCTTCAGCATTTCTTGGAAAAATGCTAAAAGTATTAAACGATAAATTATTGATGGTTTCATCTTTTGCATTATATGGTATCTCTCTTCTTATATTTGCTTTTTCAGGGACATTGGCAAGCGTATTTCTTCCAGTGATAATATTCGGTATTGCTCATGGTATCAATATTCCCGTAATCCAGAAATTAATTGCTGACCTTGCCCCTCAAAAGCAGAGAGCGGCTTTTATGTCATTTAACGGTACTGTATTAAGAATTGGAATGACAATCGGACCATTGTTTTCAGGTTTATTTTATGGTCTTTATAATTTGGAAGGAGTATTTATTTCAGGGTTTATTCTGATGTTGCTTTTTTCGGCATTGGTTTTAATCCTTTTCAAATCCAATGAAAAGAAGTGAACAATATTATTTTCTTTTCCGTTACTAGGAATTTGTTTGATTTTTGTACCGGGATATGTTAGGCAATTACCAAGTTGCATTCAAATAAACAACTCATCCCACTTTTTAAATCTGTATCCTTTTTAATAGCCACGAGTTTTAACTCGGGGTGAGTAATGATATGGTATTAAAGGCTTTAGCCAAACAAAACCACGACTTAAAAGTCGTGGCAATTGATAGTGGGCAAAAAAACTAAGCCTCTTCAGCAGAGTATTGTAATCCTTTTATAAATTGCTCGTATGAGAGCAACTTAGTATAAAGCCTTGAATATAAGAGAGATGATGATACCCCGAAATGAATCTCGGGGCTGGTGAATTACTCCCGTCATTCTAAAACTCAGAAATTTCGACAAACTCAATATGCAAGATTGGGAAGGAGAGAAAACTAAAATCTGTATTGAATGTTAAAAAAAAGTCCGGCACCTGAAAAAGATACCGGACATTTTCAAAATAGAAATATAAAAATAAAATTATACAATACCCTGTGCAATCATAGCATCAGCTACTTTGAAGAAGCCTGCAATATTTGCACCATCAATATAATTGTCAGCTTTGCTGTATTTTTCAGCTGCTGCTCTTGTATTGTCATGGATATCTTTCATTATGGTTAATAATCTCTTATCTACCTCTTCTCTTGTCCAGGATAATCTCATGGAATTCTGAGACATTTCAAGACCTGATACAGCTACTCCGCCGGCATTTGCAGCTTTTCCCGGTCCGAATAATGCGCCGTTTTCAAGGAAATATCGGGCTGCTTCAGGAGTGGAAGGCATATTAGCACCTTCAGTAACATATTTACATCCGTTAGATACAAGAGTTTTTGCATCTTCAAGGTTAAGTTCGTTTTGAGTAGCACAAGGGGCAGCGACTTCAGCAGGAGTATTCCAGACTCCAGTACCAGGATGGTATTCACAGCCGTATTTTTCGGCATATTCGTGAATTCTGCCTCTGCGTTTGTTTTTCAAATCCATTATAAATTCAAATTTATCATCTTTGATTCCATCCATATCTACAATATAACCGGTAGAATCAGATAAAGTAACGACTTTTCCGCCTAATTCATTTACTTTTTCGCAGGCAAACTGAGCCACATTTCCACTACCTGAAATAGCTACAGTTTTTCCTTCGAGAGTTTCGCCTTTAGTTTCCATCATATTAGAAAGGAAATAAATAGCACCGTATCCTGTGGCTTCAGGTCTGATAAGACTGCCACCCCATTCTCTGCCTTTTCCTGTTAGCACACCGGTGAATTCATTTCTTAATTTCTTATACATACCGAAAAGGAAACCGATTTCTCTTCCGCCTACACCGATATCACCGGCAGGTACATCCGTATTAGGACCAATATGGCGAAACAGCTCAGCCATAAAGCTCTGGCAAAATCTCATTACTTCACTGTCTGATTTGCCTTTAGGGTCGAAATCAGAGCCGCCTTTTCCACCGCCCATAGGGAGTGTAGTAAGACTGTTTTTCAAAATCTGTTCGAATGCAAGGAATTTCAGAATGCCAAGGTTAACTGAAGGGTGGAAACGAAGTCCGCCTTTGTATGGTCCGATTGCACTGTTGAATTCTATTCTATATCCTCTGTTTACGTGAATTTCGCCGCTATCGTCTGCCCACGGAACTCTGAACATTATTACTCTTTCAGGCTCTACAAATCTGTCGAATATATTTGCAGCAAGATATTCAGGTTTATTTTTTAAGATTACCGGAAAAAGTGATTCCATAACTTCTTCTACTGCCTGAATAAATTCAGGTTGTGCCGGATTTTTTGCTTCCACGCTTTGCATGAATTCTTTAAATGCTTGATTCATAATTCAATTTCCTTACAATTTTTTGAAATAAAAAAAATACAATAAATATTTTTCATATACAAAACTAAAAGTAATGAATAAAAGAACAAGC
>CAZIXJ010000241.1:0-5067 GCA_964542835.1 uncultured Hyphomicrobiales bacterium | reverse complement strand
ACAGATGGAAAGTTAGCTATTCAGGATTATCTGGTTGTCTACAATACAGTTCAGGGGAGAGCCTGCATTTACCAGATTTGCACCGCTTTTATCGGGAGTAAGGTCGTAATGAATTTCACTGCACGGACCGCAAGGTCCCGTATTCCCCATTTCCCAGAAATTATCCTTTTCATCAAAATAAAATATTCTGTCTTCAGGAAGGAATCTTTTCCATAGCTCATAAGCTTCATCATCGGTTTTGTAAACAGTAGCATAAAGCCTTTCGGTATCGAGTTTCCAAATATCAACGAGTAATTCCCAAGCCCATTCGATTGCTTCTTTTTTATAGTAATCACCAAAACTCCAGTTCCCCAGCATCTCAAAAAATGTGTGGTGGTATGTATCTACTCCTACTTCTTCTAAGTCATTATGTTTGCCGCTTACGCGGATACATTTCTGAGTATCGGCAGCACGGGTATAATCGCGTTTCCCTGTGCCGAGAAAAACATCTTTGAACTGATTCATACCTGCATTAATAAAAAGTAGAGTAGGATCCCCAAATGGAACTACCGGAGCTGAAGGTACAATTTTATGTTGCTTTGATTTGAAAAAATCAAGAAATGATTGCCTTATTTCATTAGAATTCATATTTTTCCTGAAAAATTATCTTTACAAATATATAAGTTACAAAAATATAAAATAAGTATTATAAAAAGAATTATTTTTAAGTACTGAACAAAATTCAATACCAATTTTATTATTTTTAATTTTTTGGAATATTATTCTTACCATATTTGAAATCAATTAATTAGTTTTGTATAATGAGATTATGTAAAACTATTTTAAAATGAATGTTATGCTTGATTTGAAATTTGTAAGAGATAATATTGATGCCGTAAAAGAGAATTGTATCAATAAAAATGAAAAATGCAACGTAGATGTAATCACTGAACTGGATGAAAAAAGAAGAAATATTATAAGCGAATCCGAACAGCTGAAAAACAAGAGAAATGTAGTATCTAAAGAAATTGCAAATTTAAAAAAGAATAAAGAAAATGCTGATGAACAAATTGCAGCTATGAAAACAGTTTCTGATAAAATAAAACAATATGATGAAGAATTAAGACAATTAGAAAATGAAATTAATGATATTCTCCTTAGAATTCCTAATATGATGCAGCCTGAAGTGCCATTGGGAAAAGATGAAGCTGATAATAAAGAAATAAGAACTTGGGGTGAAAAGCCGGTTCAGAAAAAGAAAATGAATCATATTGATATTGCTACAAATCTTGATATAATTGATTTTGAAAGAGGAGCTAAAGTTTCCGGTGCCGGATTTGCTTTTTATAAAGGCAAAGGAGCTAAGCTGGAACGTGCTTTAATTAACTTTATGCTGGATTATCACATTGATAATCATAATTATACTGAATTAATTCCACCGTTTATGGTAAATGAAGGCTCAATGTACGGTACGGGACAGCTTCCGAAAATGGGGGAGGATATGTATCACGCAAATCTTGATAATATGTATCTTATCCCAACCGCTGAAGTACCTGTTACTAATTACCACGCAAAAGAAATGATGAAAGAATCAGAACTTCCTTATAAGTACTGCGCCTATTCTCCATGCTTCAGAAGAGAAGCAGGCAGCTACGGAAAAGAAGTTCACGGTTTTCTGCGAGTTCACCAGTTTAATAAAGTGGAAATGGTAAATTTTACAACTCCTGAAAATTCGCAAAAGCAGCTTAATATTTTAGTAACTGAAGCTGAAGATATTCTAAAAGCTCTCAATCTAAATTACAGATTGCTTTTGCTTTGCTCAGGCGATACGAGTTTTTCAAGCTCAATTACTTATGATTTGGAAGTTTGGGCTGCAGGTGAAGATAAATGGCTTGAGGTTTCAAGCTGCAGTAATTTTACGGATTTTCAGTCAAGAAGAATGGGATTAAGATACAAGAAAGATGCGAAATCAAAACCTGAATTTGTACATACTTTAAACGGCAGCGGACTTGCAACACCTCGCATTATGGTCGCACTTCTTGAAAACAACGTACAGGAAGACGGTTCTGTACTTATACCGGAAGTTTTACAGAAGTACACCGGTTTTGATAAAATTGAAAAATTATAACAAATAACTTGTTCTTTGAAATCCTAATGTTCTATATTCTTATTTTTATTAATTTAATTATTCTTATATAATAATAGTAAGAATATGTTTATAAGTTGAAAAATAATGCTTGACATTTATAAAAAATTAACAATTATAGAGTTAAGTTTTGATATAATAGATTTTATAATGTGGATAATTTTGTGGAAAACTATTAGTTATCCACAATAAATTTAATAATTGTGGATATATTTTATGCAAATTTAGTTATCCACAAATTATAAAATTAAATTGTTAAGTTATGAACAGGGTATTTGTTAATTGTGTATAAATTTTGAATAAAAAATGTAAAACTAAATAAGTGATTGAAATATAATTAATTAGTAAAATTTAGAATTCTTCTAATTCAATAATACATTTTACTGTATCGTTTATTATTTTATATTGTTAGTGAATTTATTAAGATATTGGATATTATAATATGAAAATTGCATTTGCATCAGATCACGCCGGTTTTGAATATAAGAAAATATTATCTGAATGGTTAAAAAAGAATGAACATCAAATACTTGATTTTGGTGCTTTTTCACAAGAATCAGTTGACTATCCCGATTATGCATTTCCTGCATCCGAAGCTGTTGCTTCAGGAGTTGCTGATTTTGGAATATTAATATGCGGAACAGGAATAGGTATGAGCCTCACTGCAAATAAAGTAACCGGAATACGAGCTGCAACTTGCTGCAGTGTGGATACTGCAAGACTTTCAAGAGAGCATAACAACGCAAACATTCTTACTTTTGGTGCAAGATTTACAGATGTTGAACTGGCAAAAGAAATGATTGAAGTATTTTTAACGACCGATTTTGAAGGCGGACGCCATATGATTAGAGTTGAAAAAATTCATTCACTAACTAATTATTGATAATAATGATTTAAAATATAATGATATATGAACTTATAAATGAAATAATAGCGATGTTTATTGAAATGTCGCCATATATTTTGCTGGGGTTATTATTCGTAGGGATTCTTAATCTCTATATAAATAAAGAACTTATAATTAAGCATACAGGCGGTGATAATTTATGGTCAATTCTAAAAACATCACTTTTTGGAATACCATTGCCTTTGTGTAGTTGTGGAGTTGTACCTACATCTGTTTATATAAATAAAAACGGAGCATCAGATTCTTCTACGGTTTCTTTTCTTACCTCAACCCCACAAACCGGCATAGATAGTATTATTGCCACTTATGGTATGATGGGACCGGTATTTGCAGTATTCAGACCTTTTGCAGCATTAATTATGGGTATATTCAGCGGAATTTTTGTAAAATTAGCCGTAAATAAAAAGAAAAGAAATTTTATATCACTTGATAATTTATCAAATGATACAAATAATAAATCTAATGATAAAACTTTTAAAGAAAAACTAAAAAAATCAACAAATTATGCTTTTGTTGAATTTTTAGATGATATATCTGTTCAATTTGTAATCGGTGTAATTATAGCAGGCTTCATAGCATATTTTTTACCTGCTGATTTAATTTCAGATCTCGGAATAGAAAGCGGTCTTCTTGCTATGATTATAGTGATGTTAATAGCAGCACCGATGTATGTATGTGCTACAGCTTCTATTCCGATAGCAGTTGCTCTTATGATGAAGGGTTTTTCTCCGGGAGTAGCATTTGTATTTTTATCTGTAGGACCCGCAACAAATGCTGCAAGTCTTTCGATTCTTACTAATACACTCGGGAAAAAAACTATAACAATTTATTTGTTATCTTTGATGATTTCTGCAATATTAATGGGATATTTGCTTGATTTTATATTTAATTATTTTAATATTACTCCTGATTTATCAGCTATGCATAGTCACGGTAGTGAATTATCAGAATACTTAATGTATGCTATATCTGTAATATTTTTAATTATGCTGGTATTCTCTTTCAAAAGAAAATATTATTATAAAATTATTTCTATTTTTAAATCCGATAAAAAAATTAAATCCGGGAGAATAAGTATGATAAAATATAATGTAGAAGGAATGACTTGTAATCACTGTGTAAGCAATGTAAAAAATGCAATATTATCGGTGGACGGTACCGTGAATGCAGATATTGATTTGTCATCAGGAACAGCTTCGGTAGAAGGTGATTTCGACAAACAGGAAGTAATTAAAAGAATAGAAAATGTTGGATATAAAGCACAGGAAACGAAATGAAAACCTCAGCCATTTATCCGGGTACATTCGACCCGATAACAAACGGACACGTGGACGTTATAGAAAGAGCATGCAAAATGTTCGATAAAGTATTTGTAGTAATAGCAATTAATGCAAAAAAGCAAACTCTCTTTTCAGAAGATGAAAGGCTTGATATGGCAAAAAAATCTCTAATGCATCTTGATAATGTAGAGGTAATTAATTTTCACGGTCTCACTGTAGATATTGCAAAGGAAAAAAAAGCAACTGCAATAGTTAGAGGTATAAGGGCAATTTCAGATTTTGAATATGAATTTCAGATAGCATTAATGAACAGAAAACTTTATCCTGAAATCCATACAATTTTCCTTACACCACATGAAAAATATACTTATCTTAATTCAAGCGTAATAAGAGAACTTGGCAGATACAAATCTGATGTATCTGAATTCGTCCCTGAATATGTATCAAAAAAACTTTATGATAAATTTAATGGAAGTAAATAAAATGAATATAACCGTAGAAATAAGTTTTTATCCTTTACAGGAAGACTTTAAAAAAATTATTAAAGGTTTTATAGCTAAATTAGACAGTTATGATGATATTGATTTAATTTATAATAATATCAGCACTCAATTTACAGGTGAATACGACAGAGTTTTTGAAATTTTGAAAAATGAAATTAAACCTGTATTTGAAAATCATAAAGCGGTTTTTGTTTTTAAAATATTAAGTGGCGACAAGGTAAATAAATAATGTCTGATATCAAACAAATATAC
>CAZIXJ010000240.1:0-5072 GCA_964542835.1 uncultured Hyphomicrobiales bacterium | reverse complement strand
GTAATTTCATTTAGATATTTATTTTTTGTAATATAATTATGATGAGTAAGGTCCAATATATTACTTTTTATGATTTTTTCAGTTTCCAATTTCGATTCTGCGATGTGGTGCCTTTGTATATCAATTAGCTTTTCTTTGTAAAATATTCTGAATGCTTCTGTGAGAGTTAGCTGAAGGTCTGTGCTGTCCCACGGCTTTACGATAAATCTGTAAAGATTTGCTTCATTAATGCTGTTTTTTACTCCTTCGAGAGTAGCCTGCCCGGTAAGAAGAATTTTTTTTGTGTCAGGCAACTTTTGGTGAACAATTTTAAGGAATTCATCACCATACATTTTATCCATTACGTAATCACTGATGACAATTGGTATCTCAATACCTTCCTTTATGCAGTCATCTATTATCTCCAGTGCTTCTTCACCTGATTCGGCAAGCTCAATAATTACTTTGTTGCCGAATACTTTATTAATTTCGCCTTTAAGACTTAAGAGAATTAAGTTCTCGTCATCTACACAGATTATACAATGTTTTTTCATAATTTGCTCCCTACCTGTACGGTATATATACTTTAAATTCAGTACCTTTATTTATTTCACTTTTTACGGTGATTTTTCCGTTATGTTTGTCAATTATCAGTTTTACAATATCAAGCCCAAGCCCTGAACCTGCTCCAGCTTCTTTAGTAGTAAAAAAAGGCTGAAAAATATTTTCAAGATGCTCGCCGGGTATTCCGCATCCGTCATCTTTTACTGAAGTTACGATATATTCTCTTTGCTGCTCTATACTGATGAAAATACTGCCTCCTTCATCTACTGCATCTATCGAATTACTTATCAGATTAGTCCACACTTGCATAAGCTCATCAGGATTGCAAAGCACTTCTTTCTTAAAATTAAAATTTGTTATGATATTAATTCTTTTCATTTTATTTTTTAGAAGTTTGAGAACGGTCTCTATTCCTTCATATATTCTTGCAGGTTTTATATTGGATGTTTGTGCGAAATGCGAATAGTTTTTTAGAGCTGAAACTACGCTATTGGCTCTTTCCACACCTAATTTTATGATAATCAGACTTTGTATTGTATAGGAAAGTTCCTTTATCAGGTTTATTACGTCTTCAGATTTTTCTTCATCCAGAAGAGTCAGATAATCATAAATATTATTCTCGAGTCCAGCTTCTGTTATTAACTCAGTAAAATCATCAATTACATTTTTATATTGTTCTAATTTTGACTCTTCAAGTTCACCGGCAAGCATTTTTTTTGTTTTACGTCTGCTTTTTCTTATTTCTCTTGTTGATTTTTTATCCTTATTTAATGCAGATTTGAATATCAAATCCATCATAAGCGTATAATTGCCATCTTTAATATTCTCGGGTATTTTTTCTCTGCTGTCTTTATAAGATTCAATTATGCTATATGCAAGTTCTGATGAGGATTTAACTGCTCCGAGAGGAGAATTGATTTCATGGGCAAGCCCTGATATCATTTTACCGAGTATTGCAAGTTTTTCGGAATTGATTAATTGCTGCTGGGTTTGCTTTAATTTAGTAAGGTCCTGCACTACGATTACATGCATTATTTCATCCTGAAGAAAATAATGATTGATAGTAATAAATACCGGTACTTCTATATTATGATGCACAAGATTTGTCTCATATCTTTTATTTACGATTTGATTGTCTGATTCGATAAATATATCAGCAAGCAAAGGAAAAACATCAGATAAATTTTTACCGTTAATATTTTCATTTACGATTTGAAAAATATTTTTAAATGCATCATTTACGTGAGATATATTCAATTTGGAATCAACAGTCAGAATACCGACCATAGTAGTATTAATAATAGAGCTTAGCTGCTCTTCACTTTGCCTTAGCGCCCTTATAATTTGTTTTTTTTCGGTGATATCATTGATTACGGTAAGAAGTAATTTCTCTCCTGCCACATCAATTATATCTCCCGAAACTATACCGGTGTGAGGTATACCGTTTTTATCAATAATGTCCATTTCATAATTTCTGTAATACCCTTTCTCCTGTAATTCCATATCAGCTTTGTTTTTCAGAGAAGCGTCTTTGTAAAATATCAGGTCTTCTTCACTTTTGCCTTTTACTTCGCTCTCGGTATATCCAAGTACTGTAAGAAAGGCTTTATTTACTTCTGTATATTTATTTGTTTTCAAATCTGTAATAGCCATCAATGATGGATTTGAACTGAAAGATTTAAAAAACTTTTCCTCAGATTTTTTAATCTCAGTCAAGTCCTTTGAAATACCTATAAGTGCAGTTCTGCCGTTCCAAACACCTATTTCCACTTTGGTTTCTACGGGAATAATAATTCCTTCCTTGCTTATGAGCGGCAGATTGCAGGAATATTCATTACCTTTTAAAATTTCATTTATTTTATTGGCTGCTACATCAGATAAATGCGGTGGATGTACTTCCAAAATACTCTTGCCGATAAGTTCATTTTCGCTGTAATTTAATCTGTCAGATACAGTTTTATTTATTTTTAAAATAATTCCTTCTGTATCCATCACAAATACGCAGTCTTTAATAGTATCAAAAAGAATAGAGAAATTAAGCTGTTTTCTGTTAAGCTCTTTTACATATTCCACACGCTCGAAATAAGCACAGATATTATCAGCAAGATTTCTTAATATTTTCACTTCGTCATCAGTCCACTTAATGTATTTATCAACTGCATCAAAACCAATAAAACCTCTTAAACCATTGTTGCTTAAAATTGGCAGTACAATAATTGACTTCACATCCTGCGGCTCGAGTACGCTCTTTTCATTACTCCATGAATCATCCATATCATCTAAAGAATTAAAAACAATATTCTTGCCTTGATTAAGATAATCCATCCATTTCGGGAAAAGGGAGACGGGGAGATTTACGAGATTTTGAATCTGGGGAGTAGTATTATCAGAACACCATTCGTAAGTATTATCCATAAGAGTATTATCATCATTAAATTCGAAGATATAAACTCTGTTTACTTGTGTATATTCTCCTACTTTTTCTAAAATTTCATTAATGGTATTATCAAAATCACTTTCTTCAGAGCTGATAATTTTGCTGTTGCAGTAAGTGAGCAGTTCAATAAGATTAATTTTTGATTTTAATTGATTCTCTACGGATTTTACTCTTGTAACTTCCTTTATCACTCCAATAAATTTATTTTTATCGTATTTGTTAAGCCGTACTTCAAAATACCTCTTTTTATCAGGATATTCTATACTGTGTTCAAACTTAACCATCTTGCCTTTTGCGATAACTTCTTTAAATGCAATTTCATATTTTTTGGCAAATTCTTCAGGCAAAGTTTCTTTGTAATATTTACCGAGAAAATCTTCAGGTTTTGTTATCAGCAGGTCTTCCCTTTCAGTATAATATTCGATAAATTTTTTATTTTCATCAAGAATAAATATCAAATCCGGAATTGCTTCCATTATTTTATTTATAATTTTACTATGTTCTAAACTATTCATTTTATCAAATATTTTATTTTTTATTACAACATTTAGTATATCTATTAAAATTGCAAAATAATCAATTTTTATACAATATGCAAGCTGATTATTTTATATGATTCAAAATTTCATAAATATTCTTTATTTCTCTCTCCAGTTCCGATATTTTAGATTCATCCTCTTTTATATTAGATTTTTTCTTCTTTTGGATTCTTCCTGAATTGCCGTCAAAGTGATTATCGAGTATCAGATTTCTTATTGAAAGCTCTTCAGGACCCTTTCCTGTAAGGAGATAATCAATACTTACATCAGTACATTTATCAATAATGAGGTCGTAATCTACACTACTTCTCTGCTTCCACATAGATACGGTATTTTTACTTAATCCGAGAAATACAGATAATTCCCTGTCTGATTTTACGCCTATATATTTTTTCAGCCTGTCTAAAAATAATTTAATTTTTTGTTTTTTTTCTGTTGTCATATATCACACTATGTATTATTTTTGTAAGTATAACGAGTTGAAATAATAATTATTTTATAAAATAAATAAATATACGGATAATTTATGAAGCCTGTCATTATTTTTGTGGATGATGAAAAAATTGTTTTGCAAAGTTACAAAAATTCATTAAGCAATGAACTTAAGGAGATTTACGATTTCGAATACTGCGAAACAGGAGAAGAAGCTCTCGAACTGATTGATGATTTGAAATCAGAGGGTATTGATATTCCTTTAGTAATTACCGACCACATAATGCCTGATATGAACGGTGATGAAATGCTTCAGATAATTCATCTGAAATACCCCGATATTTTATCTGTTATGGTTACAGGTATGGCTAACCTTAATGATGTAAGCAATGCAATCAACAAAGCTCATCTTTATCATTTCATACAAAAGCCCTGGTCTAATATTGAACTGCATAATATTATTAAAAATACTGCAGAGCATTATTTTATTCAGCAGGAAAAAAAGCGGAATTTGAAGCAACTTGCAGAAGCCAATGAAAAATTAAAATCACTTGACAAATCCAAAAATTATATGCTACAATTGCTTTCTCACGAGCTATACACCCCACTTAATACAATTATTCCAATTATTGATATTATTAAACAAGAAAATGACACTACTGTATGCTCATTTTGTAATGAACTCTCTGATGCAGCACAAAAACTCAAAAGGATAGCAGAACTTTCTCTTCTTATTACTAATATTAAATCTGATACATATAATTTCCGGGTAAATGAATATAATCTGATTGAAATTCTCGAATGCTCATTGTTTATGAGAAAAAAATGTATGGAAAAGAAAAGAATTAAATTAGTAAAAGATTTACCCAAAAGCTTTTATGTCAATTTTGACGAAACTTTAATTGCTAAAACTTTGGAATTGATAATTGACAATGCCATAAAATTCAGTAGTCCCGAAAGCCAAATATATGTAAAATGCGAAAATGACAGTCATTTTTGTGTTCTGTCTATTGTAGATGAAGGGGTTGGTTTTTCTGAAAAACAACTTCAGAAGCCATTTGAATATTTTGTATCGGACGAATTAATGAATCACAGTGACGGCATAGGACTCGGCCTTTCAG
>CAZIXJ010000239.1:0-5089 GCA_964542835.1 uncultured Hyphomicrobiales bacterium | reverse complement strand
GTATGTAGTTCTCATCATATTCCTGTTTAAAATGACTAAAAATAACAGGATGTCCCATAGTAATATGAGTTATAAGCTGCTCCCTCGTCAAATAAGCATTTGTGAAATATTTTACCAGATAATTGAAATTATCTGTTTCACCGGTATCAATAGAAATGTTTTTATTGATAACCTTTGTGTTTATTGCAACAGGAAATTTCAAACTTTCAAACATTTGAATTGTATCATTCGGATTATGATAGCAATTTTCCTGAGTGTACTCAGAGAACTTCACACGAGGCTTATTATATCGCCTCGTGTTATTGTTCGTACTTTGAAAATACTCAACAGGCAAACTTCCTGTAATTTCTTTAAAATAATCAATGACCTGCTTATCTGTCATTCTGTGATATTTTTTGAAATAATCAAAGAAATTCAGATTCTCTCCGCCTTGCTCATTAATGCAATATGGTGCATCAGCACTAATCCATACTTTATCTTTTCTGCGGTGCGGAGTACCATCAATGTAAGTGTTACTGTGCCATACTTCGCCTTTTTTTGTGAAGTTATGTTCGGTGAAGATTTTATCCGCATACTTGAAAATATGCGGATAAACTTCATTATCGAGCCAGACTTGAAGTTTATAATTCATTACTGCCTCCAAAAAAATCATTGTTATTTACAAAAATAGTGCTATTTTTGTATTGTAAAATTTTCATTTTTCTTGCTCTGTAATTAGTCCCACCTAATTCAGAGCTTTTTTTTATTTCAAACATTGCAACCTCTCTTTTTGATTAGGTTTATCAAATGTGTCCTTTACTTCATTCCAGTCATAGAGTATTCTTTTAGAGCCGATTCTTTGAAAAGGGATTTTGCCTTCTTTTCTCCATTTCCATAGCGTAGTTTTGCTGATACCTATTCGTTTTGAAAGTTCCGTTTCCGTAATTAATTCAGAATCGGGTTGCTTTTCTGGAGCATTTTGCTCCGGCTGGAAATCAATGATAGCAATTCTTACTGCATCAATGATAAAGTTTTTTAATTCGCTATTTGTTAGCGAAGTGAAAGTTAAATTATTATTCATAGGAATAACTCCATAATGTTTAAAAAAACAATTTCTGGAGTTACAAACGGTTCTTTCTCTTGAAATATATTTACAACATGTTTACAACTTTAATTAATATTTATTAATGATTGTAACATTCCAGTAAATTCTTTTTCTGGTGAGATTTTTTTCTTAAGATTGTAATTTCCACCGTTATATTTGTTTATTGTTTGGTTAAAACTATTGATTTTTACAGGTTTATTATTAAAAATAATAAATTGATGATATTCTTGAATTTTTTCTCTTAATTCCGAATCTGGTAGATTAAAATATGTTTTAAGAATTCTAACAAAATCCATTAATGAATAAATATGGAGTTTTCCATCTTTGAATTCGCCATAATAGAATTGTCTGTCTTGAATTACTTCATTTCGCTCTGTTTTAGGATTGGCATCATCTTTGATTTTGTTTATCAGTGATTGTAATTCTTGAGATGGTGTAATACTGTTGTTTTTCATGATATTTTTAGAGTCATTTATATGTGCTTCTATATTGTTTCCCAACCAGTCAATAACTCTGTTGTATGCCGATTTTGTTAAATCTGTTTCTAAGTTTCCGTCATTTTTAATTTTATTATTCTCGCTTTTATAAAAGTCTAAATAATTATTTAATTCAAAAACATCATGAAAATCTTTACCTACTTCACTTAGTATTTCATTTATAATAGTCTCAAATTCTTTTTTTACTCTTTCATTGTATTTTTTTCTGTCAATTGAGTTTAAAGATTTATTCTCATCAATCATTTTCAAATGATTGATGGCTTCTTTTATAATAAATTCATCTGAACTATGAGTTATTACTTTATTAAAGTCTTCGATGGCATCTTGAATATTTTTAAGTGAAAGATTTATAAGAGCATTATTATATAAAATATGACAATCAAATGGAGTTTTATTTAAAATAAACTCATAATCTGATTTTGCTGAAGTTAAATCCTCTAACAAATAATATATTAAAGCTCTTATTTTATGTAAAAACAATTCATCAACATTAAATTTAATACTTTGGTTAATGCTATTTAGTGCTTCATGCAAATTGTTTTGACTTAGTTGTATTAACGCTCGTGTATAGTAGAAATAATGAATTTTAGGAGCTAAGTTAATAGCTTTTTCTATATTTGATAATGCTTCCCCTGTATTGTAGTTTCTAAGATGCAATATGCTTCTCATGTAATATGCATGATAAAAACTATTATCAATTGTAACTGCATCATCAAAATCATTCATTGCATTTTTGATATTGTTTTGCTGAAACTCTAAAATGCCTCGCTGATAAAACAATTCTGCTGAATTTGGTACCAACTCAATTGTTTTGTCATAGTTCTCTAATGCACTGTCAATATCATTCAGATTTTCATATATTTTTGCTTTGTTAAAATAAAGTATATAATCATTAGAAACTAATTTAATAAGTTTATTTATGTGAAATAAAGCATTTTTGTAGTCTTGCATTTCAAAATAAGTCTTTAGCATACCATTGTGTGCTTCTATTGAATCAGAGTTCAAATTAAGTGCAGTTTGGAAATCTAATTTTGCTGCTTGATAATTCTTTTTTTGTAAATTGCACAGAGCTCTTTTATTTAATGCTTCAATACTTTCAGGATAAACATCAATAAAAATATCCAAATCATCAATTGCTTTTTCGTATTCTTCTAAATAAAAATTGCATCCTGCTCTATAAAACAAAGCAGCAGTATTTTTTGGTTGTAATTTAATCGTTTTATTAAAATCTGATTTAGCCCTTTCGTATTCTTCATTTTGAAAATATGAGATTCCTCTATAATAATATACTTCAATAAAATCACTATCAATTGCTAAAGATTGATTGAAATTCTTTATTGCAGGTTTAAATTCATTTGTTTCTATTTTGCATAAACCAAGATAATAATATGTTGAAGAATAGTTCGGATTAATTATTTTAGATTCTGTCAAATATTTAATTGCAATTTTATATTTACCAAGTTTAAAATTGACTAATCCATAGTTATACAAATACCCATATTCATTTGGTTTCAAAATCATGGCTTGTAAAAAATCTTTTTCTGCACTTTTGTAATTACATAATTCTAATTTTGAATTTCCTCTTAAACAAAAAATGTCATCTAATGAAGGATTCTTTCTTAAACAATAATTACAATCTATGATTGACTTAGTTAAATAACCAGTTTCAAAATACAAATATGCTCTTTCAATATAGTAATTTATATCTTCAGGATTAAATGCTATGGCTTTTGAAATTTCACTTATAGCGTCATAATAATTTTCATTTTCAATCAGTATCAAAGCTGATTTATAATACTCTTCCGCTTGCTTTTTATTATCCATTTTGCACCATATTTATTTTGAATTTTATTTCAAAAATAAATAAAAATTTAATCTTGTGCAATAATATTTAATCATCTGAAAAAAATTTGTCAAATGCTTCATTTACTACTTTTATCAACTCATTATTATCAGGATGATAATACTTACTCGACATAGTTTGCGATTTATGCCCGGTAATTGCATCTATGGTCTGCTGATTGATTTTTGCGTTGGTCATTACCGTTTCAAATGTATGCCGGGCTATATGAGTCGAGAGCTTCTCGTATTTCTTATATTTTTTCGTTTCTGCTTCTGAGCCTCTGTGTTCGGTTTCTGTTATTATTGCGTCTAATCCTGCAATTTTTCCGATTTCTTTGAGATGTCTGTTGATTTTCTTTGAGTTTATTGCAGGCATCTTATTGCCGTGTTTTTTGAGGATTTCAAAAGCATAATTACACAATGGTACACTAACCTGACTTTTGGTCTTTTTTTGGGTTAAATTCCATACTTTGTTTTCTGCATCTGCATACTGATATTTGCCAATATCACTTATTCTTTGTCCTGTATAAAGTTGAAACAGAAAAACATCCCTTGACTCTGACAATTTTTCATTAAGTTCTGCATTTATAATTGCCTTTAAAACTTTAGGATTCAAAGAAAACCGGTATGATTCAGTTTTCTTTATGCCGGTAAATTTTTCAAATTGTCTGTTATCAGTATATCCTCTTTCGACTGACCATTTCATAAACATTTTAATAAATCTGATTTTATGTGCAACAGTATTATTTTGTAATTTGAGGTCTGAAATTAAATGATTTTGAAATTCATCGAAAAATGACAATGAAATGCTGTCAAAATCAATTTTCTTATTCATGATTTTTTCAAATTTTTGAAGATTCCTGACCAGTGAATTAAAATTCTGAATAAAACTCTTTGATGTAGTAGATTTTGTAGTATCGAGGTATTGCTTAATTGCATCAAAGAAATTATTTGAGGGTTTGTCTTTATAAATATCTTTTACCCTTTCTCTCAAATCCTGAAATTGAATATTAGGATTTTCAGCTCTGATAATTCTGACATTATTTTTTACGTGATTCATAAATTGTTCAAGAAAATAATTAAGTTCAGCAGCACCGGGATAATTCCGCTTAACCTTTTTGGTTTTTGCATCCCAGTATTTTTCCTCAAGTCTTTCTTTAGTATGAAGTAAGAATCTTGAATTTTTATATCTGACTACCAAGAAAACAATTTTATCATCTTTTTTAGTAGATTTATCGAGCAAATAAAAGTAGTTAATATTCATAACAAACCAAATAGAAAAACATTTAACAACACAAATTACTATACAAAAATAGTAAATTAAACTGAATAAAACAAAATAATAATAAATACAGACTGTTTATAAACAGTCTGTAACAAGCAATATAATCATTGATTTAGATAAAATATAATGTGTTATAATTAATAATGTGCCACATCTCAAAGATGTGGCACATCTTAATTTTTTTATCCTACATCCCCCTCCTGTACTTACCGCCTATTTCGTAGAGGACTTTGGTGAATTGAGCGAAATTTGATAATGAAAAATTTATTTTAAATTCATTTTAAAAATATTTGGATAACAATATAAATATTATTATATTGTAAATTAATTGACGTTAAAAAATAGAATTATTTATGAAAGAAGCAAAACTTCATATAGCAC
>CAZIXJ010000238.1:0-5097 GCA_964542835.1 uncultured Hyphomicrobiales bacterium | reverse complement strand
TTTTGGTATGATATACTAAAATTAATTCCTGCTTATATCTTTTGTTTCATTGATTTCAATACCAATTTCCATAAGTCTTGAAGGATTAATAATACCTTCCAGGTCAGTATAAGGTATATCTACAAATTGCGGACCTGCAACGTAAGCTGCTACCTGATATGCTTCAAATATGAATAGTATTCCTTTATCAGTCAGTATAAAATTCTCATAATTTTCTCTGTTTGGAACAGTTCCATCCATCATTATTTCTTCATCATTATAATCGCGAATGCTTTCAGATAAATACCGGTAACAAAGTTCGGAAATTTTTTCGAGATAGGAGGATTCCTCATAAAAAAGTTCTTCGAGCTCAATTATATGACCGCTATTCAAATTAAAATTATAAGTATCAAAATAAGTATTACCGTGAGCTGCCCCCGCAAAATAATAGTAATATTCGAGATAGAAGCTGAAAACTTTATTTGTGATTAATAAAACTGAATCTTTATTAATCAGTTCATTGGTTATTTCCATTGCATATTTTTTAAGTTCTTCCTCCGAAAGCAAACCTTTTTTAAATACATTAATATTGGCTGTAACCGATTTGGAAATGTACTTATTTACTTTGTCCTGAATTTCATCGGAATAAGCATTGATTAATACAGGATAGCCTAAATCAATGGTATATTGAAGCGAATCATTATTTTGTTGAATTCTTTCAGATTTGTAACTTATTTCCTTAATATTTTCAGGATTATCATTCTGATTATTGCAGGAAATAAAAATAAAAGCCAGAACCGAAATATAAATTAAAAATTTCATAATTGTGTTACTCAATCATTATTGGTGAATATGGTAATTTATCATTCATAAATAGAAGTATCTCTCCGCTTAATATTTCAAAAACTATACTTTCAGATATTGCTTTGTTTCTGGCGCCTTCTCTTTTTCCGAGCGAGAGTGATTCGCCTTTAAGTTCCCATTTTAATCCTTTTGTAATCAGAGTAGCCTCCGGCTGTGGAATAATAGATATTATCTCGTTAATACTTACATTAAGATAAATGTTTTTACTAACGGATATTCCGTATCTGCCTTTGTCGTAAATGCAGGTGTTTAGTATTCGGGAATAGCGTCTGAATACACTCCAGTTATTAAGGCTATGCTCAAGCAGTCCGCCATGGAAACCAACTATTAAAATATTTTTGTAATTCAAAGAAATTGCATATTTCAGACACTTTTCAAAGTCGTTGGTTTCCTGTTCTTCGATTTTTATAATTTTTTCTTTGTTAAAATATTTTGATTCCTTTTCTTTGCTGAATGAATCCATATCACCGATTACCTTGTCGGGCATTATTCCTTTTCTGTAGAGAAGGATTGCTGCACCGTCGGATGCAAGGAGTGGTATTTTAAATTTATCGAAAAAGTCTTTGTCGGGAATATCTGCATTCAGGCATATTATGGCATCGAAGTTATTTGTAAACTCTAATTTATTGAATTTTTTCATATTAATTTTTGTTTGTGTTAAATTGAATTTCTTTTAATTGGATTTCATTATTTTTATTGATTTTAACAATTACAGATTGGTAAGGCTCAAAAACGAGTAATAAATTTTGAGAAACCCCATTCGTATTAATGGTTACTTCCTTTTCAATGTTTTTATCAGTTTCAGAGAAGCCGTATTCCACAGGCAATGTAAGATTGGAAGCAAATGGATGAGCAAAGAAAATGTAATAATCATCTCCGGATTTTCTGATTATAAATTCGGGCAGTTCTTCTCCTGTAATAAACGGCAAATTATCAACTGCATTTTCGAACTCTTCATAAACATTATCTCTTTTGAATATTTCGTTTAATAATTCGATAAACTGTTTGGATTTGAATTTACCTGCCTGTTTAGGTCTTTTTTCAAAAAATATCTTCAGTCCTTCTTCAGCTTTTTCATTTATTGTTTTAAGTGTTTTGATATCAAGATATTCAGATTTAATTACGAGTATATCAATATTAGCATTTCCTGCTATAAGTTTCCCTTCCTTTATTTTACCTTTTTTTATAAATTTTTCATTTATCCAGATGGGATTGTATTTTTTTGTGTAATCAGGGAAATGAACATATCGCAATTCATATTCTCCCCATGACCATTTCATTTGCTTTTCTTCAGGTAATTCCTGAGCTATCCATGCATCTTCCAACGGTAAATATACAGCAACGTTTGTAACGGGTTCTGAATGCTTAAGAAAAGAAGATACTTTCTGCATATAAGTATTAAATCCGGGAATATCATCGGCAAATGCTGCATCAGGTCCTGTGTGTACAGTCGCATAAAATTTAATTGAATCTGAACTTTCGGGATTATATGGCATTCCGTGCCATGCAATTTGATTAACACCATTAGCAAACAGAGCATCAGCAACTAATTTTAAATCAGTGATTTTTTCTTCTCCGAAATGAATATCAGGAAATCCGTAAAGGCAGGTAAAAGTTTCGGCAGATACTTCTTTCTTACCGTTAAGTATGGCAGCAGATGAAACGATATTGGAAAAATTCGGTTCGTAAAGCATCGCTTCAGATTCCGGTACGTCGGCATATGAGTAAGCGGTAATCAAATCTGTAGGCGAGCCTGCACATTGCACTCTTGTAAATGCATTATTATTATGAGCAAATTTATGAAATTCTTTATAAAAATTCTCTGTTACATAGTCTGCAACGAGTTTCATATAATCATAATGTACTTGTTCGTGGTTTTCAGAGTACAGGCTGTCTGCGAAATCTCTGATATTGTATCCGTAAGTTCTGATAAATCTTTCGGTAAATCCGTCAGTGGATAAATAGCGTGTTTCCACTTCCCATGAGTCACAGAAAAGTGCCGATTTGCTTCCTTTTAAAGCAGGTTTTATGGCATCTCCCATTACTGAAGCATAATATGCGAATGCTGAGCTGTCCATATGGTCAATTACATTACCTGTTTTGGGATGCTCCCACGAAAGACGAAGTTCCTGCTTAAAATCAGGATTATTCAATACTTTTGTACTCAGTGAATCGGGTACGAAAGTACCGCCAAATGGCCAAAGCGTACCGAATGTGAAGTCACAATGAAGTCCGATATCATCGCAATATTCTTTGGTGAATTTAGTTAATTGCTGCCATTCTTCGCCGAGCCATTTGATTTTCGGATGATTAGTATCTCTGTTTACAGGGTAAATCCATGCTATTTCCACTCCACCGAAATTATTGGCTTTTATCCAATCTAATTGTATTTGAATGTCATTTTCATCATATTCAGATGCATGCCACCACCATCTTACAAGTGGTTTAGAATCAGGATAATAATAATCGTAAGAGTCGCTCTTATTTTGAGCATCTTTATTTTCGGTGCAAGATAGAATACTTAAAAGCAAAACCAAAGTAATTAAAAGTTTCATTCCATTTTCCTAATCATAATTAAGTTTTTATTAAAAATTGCTTCAGAACCTGTTAAAATTATTATTTCAGAACAAAACTGAAGTACTTAAAATAATAACCGATAATATTAATTGTCTTTTATGTTAATTGTTTTTACAAAATAATTAAAATTAGTTTTTTAAATATAAAATAAAAATTTGCAAAGAAAAAATTATTTCATTATTATGTCATATACAAAAGTGCATTTTTAGAAATTACTATATTATGAAAAGTTTAGCAAAAATATTAAGAATTCAGAAGGAAATATCTCCGAAATCTTATTTTGAAGAGCTTGCAGAAAATGGGCTTTTGTATGATTACGTACACAAATATTATCCAAAGAAATTAAAGGCTGACAGAGAATTCAGGAATGATGTTTATGATTTGATTTCCAGAGAAGAGGGCTTTGAATCCGGTATTGCCACTAAATATTATCTGGAAAGGCTCGTGGAAAGTTTTGGTTTCTTTAAGGAGTACACAAAAGAATGGACAATTCGGAACAATTCAGAAACGAAATAAACAAGCTATTCGAGACTGTGAAAAAGCAGGCAATGGAATATTCCAATGCCTTCGAAAATTTCAGGATGATGCAGAATGAGTTTCGGGAGCTTACTAATAATTTAAGTAGTTTCAAAAGTGATTTTACAATAGATATTGAAAAAAAATCCGAGCAGTATGATATTAAAGTGCGGAATTTTCTTGAGTACGTTTCCTTAGAATATCAGAAACTAAAGAAAGAATACAAGACTATTAAGAATATTAATCAGTTGAATGACGAGCAGGAAAAAATTGTATCTCATCTAAGAGGATTTATGGATGATTCTGCAATAAAATTTGATGATATATACAAAAATGCTTTAAAATATCAGGATGATATTAAGAATATCAGTTCCAACATAAAAAAAGATGCCGAAATGCTACTTGCAGAACTTTCCAAATCATTTGAAGAAAAAATTAATTCCACAATTGATGAAAAGACTAACAAAGTAAAAGACGACATCATTTTCAGACAAAGAAAAATTGAAGGATTGCTTAAGAATAATGAATCTGAGCTTAAAGGTTTGCAAAGAGAGTTTACGATTAACAAAAATAAATTCTATGAAGAAATCGAAGAACTAAAATTAAGTATTAATAATGAAGACCCTGCAGCAAAAACTGACAACAAATCTCTGATAGATAATTTGAATTTCAGAATGGATGAAATGACATCTAAGCTGGAAGCTTATGAAAATGATTTGAATTCCCTGACCGGGCTTTTAGACAACGGAAATAATGTTCAGCCTTATCAAAAGAGCAGCACTGTGGATAGTGGCTTTCAGACTGTAATCAATAAAAAAATTAAAAGTTTTGAAGAAGATATAAATGAACAGGACAAAAGAGTGAAAACCGCTTATATAGTAGCTTTTATGTCCATCGTTTTTGCACTGATTTCAATATTATTATCATTTGTATAGCATATGAAAAAAATCAACGAAAAAGAACTACAAAAAAGTCTGCACAATTTAATATCCGACCCTAGCAGGATATTAAAATCGGACCGTGGAAGAAGGCTTCAGATTTTATCCCCGGGCAATTTGAATTTATTTGAAGGTCCCGATTTCAGAGATGCTGCAATTTTAATTGACGGTATTGTAAGGGTGGGGGATATAGAATTTCACAGAAAGGCTTCCGAATGGGATT
>CAZIXJ010000237.1:0-5118 GCA_964542835.1 uncultured Hyphomicrobiales bacterium | reverse complement strand
AATTAAGATGGATTTTTTATGAAGTAGGTGATACAGAAAGAGATAATTCAAGAGATGTGCAGTTTGAATATTCTACGGATAACGGAAAAACGTGGACTATTGCAAATGACACAACCGGCAGAATGCTCGGTGGCAGTCGCTCTCCCGATACAGAAAAGACAACAGTTTACTGGGCGCCATACGAAAATGATAATTTTGAGGCTAATCTGAGGAATATTACTCCATATTCAAAAAAATTAAAAATGAAAATATCCGGTACGAGCTATTTCGAGCAGCAGGATATTTTCTATATATCTGATGATTTTTATGTGGCTCCTTATTTTTCTCTTCAAAAGACAGCCGAATTTGATATGCTCATGCCCGGTGATGTGGGAATGAACCTATCCACACAGGAAAGTATGCTCGAATGTTGGGTAAGACCATACAGATTTCCTTCTGAAACAGAAGGAGCATTTTCGATTATTGAAAAAATTAATCCCGAAACAAGTCAGTTGCATTATGCTTTAAGACTTCTTCCTGAAGGAAATCTTGAATTTTCTGTTGCTGATGAGCAGGGAGAAATTCGTACCGTGCAGAGCGACCCGGGCAAACCGCTGATAAGACCTAATTCCGTGCAGCTTGATTCGGTATGGACGCATATTGCAGTGTATTTTGATAAGAATTACAATGATTCTTCCTATGTTCTTTTTATGCTCGACGGTAATCCTCAGTTTGAAGACCAATACGTTTATGGTTTGGGCAGTGCGTTTGAAACCAATTATGCAAATGATTTTCCTACTTATATCTGTTCTTATTCAGGCAATCAAAACAGGATGTCAGTCGGTATGGAAGGTGAAATAAAAGAATTGAGGTTCTGGAACGGCAGACCAAATAATATCTCAAATCATGATACTCTTGTCAATTTTGTGCAGGGCGCCCAATCTATCAGAGCCGATGAACTTTCTCCCGAATACAGAAAAAATCTCTTTGCAGTGTTTAATTTGAATGGCGGAAGTTTCCACAATAATGGTATGAATCGCTCTCTCGCCGCAAATGACAAACCTGAAATATATTTCAGATATTATAATACTGACCCGAAATTTGTTCCCGTAGAGCCATATATTAAATTAGTAGAACCTACTTTCAAACAAAAAATAGAAAATGAAGAGACTGAATTAAGACTGCGTTGGGTAGGATTTGATTATGAAGGTGATTATTTTCCTGAAGGTGCAAAAAGCAGTCCGCCATTCATTGAGTTTTCACTCCTTGGCGGAGGCGGTAATCAGACTCAGCCTTATCAGTACGTCGGCAGTGCATACTGGAGTGGCAATAAAGTGCAGTCTTTGCAGGTGCCGGACAGCAATAACAGATTTGTATTCAGCGGTACCGGTGAAGATATTACATTTGCCGCACTTCTTGATGTATCAAATACTGACCCTGATATAAATAATGACGGTGGTTATGGCGACCAGGGACCGCTCTCTGCTACTCTTACAAATGCAAGGCTAAGACTTTGGTCGAGATACAGAGTATTCAATGATGTAAATAATATTACTAGCGAAGGACCTCTTTTCAGCGTAATTCCTGCTACAAATTTTGCGGTAAGAGTGCTTCTCGAAGGTTATCATGACGGGCTTTCAGGTGATACAATAACTCAGCTCGGTCAGTCATATGAAGAAGGCGGCATAAGAATATATCTTTTGGAAAATAACGGTGGTACACCGGGAGAAGTAATTGATTCTGCGGATTCATTTCTTGGTTATGCAAGTCAGAATCCATTTGATTTGAACCAAAATGCAAACAATTTCGGAAATATTGAATTTGTATTTCCAAATCTTCAGGACGGAGAATACTGGCTTTTGGTCAAGCATAGAAATCATCTCCCTGTAATGTCCCGCTATCCTGTAAATTTCAAATATTCAGGAGATAATAAAAATACGTGGCATATCGAATCAGGCTGGGATTTCACAAGCTGGAACGGTGTGGACGGTAACGTTCTGCCTGCAAAATCTATTACTCCTTGGGTGGACAGATATTATACTGCTTACGGCAATGCCTCCACCGACAAAAATTCACAGGAATATTTGAACACTGCTCTTGCTTACAACAATGGCAGGGCAGGCGATACACTTTCAGCATTACCTGCTATGGTAGGCGGTGATATTAATCAGGATGCAATTATTGATGAAGCAGATATTGAAATTCTTAAACAAAACGAAGGAACTATAAACTATACTGCTGATATTACCGGAGACGGATTCATTAATGCCGATGACAGAGAAATTGTTTACAGAAATCAGGGAAGGTATTCAAGTCTTCTAAATTTTGATATTCCTGAAATACACAATCAAGATAACAAAGATATTAAAAATAATGAGCAATTCAATTCACTTGATGCATTTTATAATTTGAATATAAAGTCAGAAACTGAATTTCTGGAAGAGCAGGTAAAAGTGCATATTTATCTGGAAAATCTCGGTGATAATTTCTATCTCGGTAATTCCACATTTGCTTTGAAATATGACAGCAGTACAGTGGAATTTTCAAAAATTGAATTTTCAGAGGACATTCCTTGGGATGATGCCGAACTCGGTTACGGATTGCTAAGAACATCACCTTCCAATGATTCTCTTGCACAGGCAGGATTGAGAACAATAGAAATTGATTATGATATTAATTCAGGCTTGGGCGGTGCAGAAGTAACATCAGAAGATAATTATATTGCTTCATTTGTTTTCACGGTAAAAACCGAAGATGTAATTAATTTTGCGTGGCATCCTTCTACATCGGTTCACAGCACAAACAATGAAATACTAAATGATGATATAAGTAAAGAAGAAATTGAACCTGTATTTCAGTTTGATTTTGCTTTGACAGAACCAAACGGTGACGAGGAATATCGCCCCGGCACTCCACTCGAAATAGTCTGGGAATGCGACAAATCTCCTATGATTTATCTTGAATTTTCTGCAAATGGTCAGGCAACATGGACGAGAGTATCGGATGAGCCGATTAGTGCTGATTCTCTTTCATATACTTGGACTGCTCCCAACACTACATCGCCTAATTGTTACATTAGAGCCATAGATGCAAAATCCGGTATAGAAATTGACAAAAGCGACAAAGCATTTAGCATAATAAACGGTTTTGCCCAAATAATCAGACCTGCTTCTGCAGATGCAATATACAGGGGCGGACAAAATGCCTCAATAATTTGGAACACACAGGGATATTCCAAAATTAGATTTGAATACTCCACAAATTCCGGAAATGACTGGTATGCTGTTCCCGGTACATATGATGCTACTAAAGGCGAAGCAAACTGGAGACTGCCTAAAGAAACCACCAAGAATGCAGTTCTGAGAATGATTGATTTTATTACCGGAGAAGAAGCAACCCGAACAGGTGATTTCAGGATACTGAATGGTTCGCTTGAATTTCAAATACCACGAGAAAACCAAACTATATTTACAGACAGATACACAAGTATAAGATGGTATGCTGACGATGTAAATCTATTTGATTTAGGGCTAAGCACTGATGGTGGCAATACTTGGAAAGAACTTATGAACAACGTAAATGGAAGCAAGCAATCAATGAATTGGCTTGTAGATGAAAATGAGACAGAACAGGCTGTTCTGAGAGCTATCTGGAACGGCGACGAAGAAATGGAATATGACAGAACCGGATTTTTTACAATCACGATTGTTAATTCAGTATTGGAAGGAGACGGAGCAATAGATTTATATCCAAATCCGGTATCAGATTTTGTAAATATCGTTTCGGAAAACCTAATAAAAAAGATTGAGATTTATGATTTGGCAGGTATGAAATTAATGGAAAACGAAATCAAAGACAGCCGGACAATGATTAACATTTCAGAATTATCATCAGGTATGTACTATCTGTATTTATACATTGGAGAAGATATTTACATAAGAAAAATTGTAAAGATGCAGTAAATCAGTATTATTTGAAGAATTTGAAATAGTAGAGCAGACATTGTTGTCTGCAGTTAATAGTTCCCTCTCCCTTTGGGAGAAGGTTAGGTTGAGGGTGTTAATAAATTTCCTTTTGAACAATTAACATCTTTACTTATTAGTCAGCACCTAATCTTAAATGACTACAGATTGAATTAGAAGAAATTTTTGAAATATTATTTTTTAATTGTCGTATAAATATTTATGAATAAAAAAGAGCATATTAATTATTGGATTAAATCATCAAAAGAAGATTCAAAAACTATGAATAGTCTTTTTAATTCAGAAAGGTATTTGCATAGTTTGTTCTTTGGTCATTTATGTTTGGAAAAATTATTAAAGGCACTTTGGGTGAAAAACAACGAGAATAATATTCCACCTAAAACACATAATTTACTAAAGTTAGCTTCAGAATCCAAAATCGAAATAACAGATGATACAAAGATGAAATTATTTGAACTCAATGCATTTCAATTAGAAGGAAGATACCCTGATTACTTGTTTGAAATACAAAAAAAATGCGATAAAAATTACACAATGATAATAATGAAAGAAATTGAGGATATGGCAAGATGTCTGAGCAGGAAGTTATAATAAAAAAAGTGAGGAATTACGTGCAGGCTCTGATGAAATCAGGTATTCCTTTAGAACGTGCTTTTCTTTTCGGTTCGTATGCTAAAGGGGATTTCAGTCAGGATTCTGATATAGATGTTGCACTAATATCTGATATTTTTTCGGGTTTTGGGTATGATGACAGGAATTTAATTTCCGGTATTAGTATCCAAAATGACTATATTGATATTGAACCTGTAACGTTCTCTAATTCTGCTTTTAATTCTTCTAATCCATTTATTAATGAAATAATTGATACCGGTATTGAGATTAAACTCAATAATTAATATTGCCTTTGCCTGAATAAGAACAGTCCGGGACTCCTTTTCTGCCACAGACAGGAATGTCTGTGCTACTAAGTGATTGATTTATAGTAGAGCAGATATTCCTATCTGCTGTCAATATTTCCTTCTCCCTTTGGGAGAAGGTTAGGTTGAGGGTGTTAATAAATTTCCTTTTGAAAAATTAACATCTTTACTTATTAGTCAGCCCCAAATAATAAAATATATCTAATCTGATTTTTATCATTGCAAATTAAATAATAATA
>CAZIXJ010000236.1:0-5129 GCA_964542835.1 uncultured Hyphomicrobiales bacterium | reverse complement strand
AGGCAAAATCAAATGAGAGTTAAGACTATAAAATATCTCCATTATTACGAAACTTAAGAAATGCTTTCGCTGTATCACCGACTCTGATTTTTGAAAAATTAATATCCTCAAAATAAGGACCTCGGATAAATGATATAGCATTAACATTACAAACAGAATCAGGTCCTTCGGCATTGCTTTCGAAATAAATTCTGTTGAAATATTCTCCCTGCTCCGTAGGTTCAAAGCATAATTTGAATACTTCCGCAGTATCTCCGGGAGCTATTTTTAATTCGGGTATTTCGGGGGAACTCGGATTGCTCAGTATAAGCGGTGAATTATTATTGTAATGATAAAATCCTGTAATTTTAAGAGTGTCGCTGCCGGGATTAGATATTATAAGTCCTTCATCATAATGGGGAAAAAGCATTGGCATTTTGCAGATAATATCTCCTTTGAAATGCCATTCAAAGTTATGGTCCTGCACTTTTATCTGTGGCATTACTCCATTACCTGATAGTGGGATTTGATATACGAGGCACTCCGTTTTTACTATAAGAGTATCATTATCACTCTCTCCCGAATACAGTATATCATTTTCGGGGCTGTAAAATACATTAAAATCAAAATTTCGATTTTCTCTTAATAAATATTTTTCAAAACTGTAATCCGTATAAAAATAATCTCCTTTTTTCAAATAAACTGAATCTATATAAAAATTATTTCCGGAGCGGTTTAATCCTGTAATTTCAATTTTTTCAGTAGTATTAATTCTAACGTTTCCAAAATCATGAGCTGAATTATTAAAACTTATTGATTGAGGATGATATGAAATACTGTCAAATAAGATATTAGGAGGATTAGCATCATCGATTATTACAAAAATTGCTTTTGCAGATTTGAATTTATCTTCCACTTCCAGATAAATATCAAAATCAAAATTTGCTGTATCACTATTAAATGAATTATCAACTGTTACAGGCTTGAAGTTTTTTGATTCGGAATCAAGAAAAGGCATCCGGGAAATACCTGCATCAATCTGACGCGGATTATCACCCGGATTACCATTGTTTTTTTCTGTAATATTTACAGTGTAATACCCGCATTCGCCTGAAATTTCAATTTCAGGCTTAAGCGTGTCAATACTTTCCTGAGCAAATGCATTTACAGATAAAAGCAATATTATATTTAAAATTATTTTTATCACTTTATTTTCATATAATTCATACTAATAAAACAAACGAATGCATTTGCAAATTTATTGAATATTAAGTTAATATTCAATAAATACTATTTCGAATTCAACTTAGCACTCGTTTCAAGCCAGGGCAGATAATTGATATGTCTGGCAGCAGTAATTGCAGATGCATAGCCAGTAATGCTGCTTACAAGATGCAAAGTGGCATCTATCGAATTAGCCGAACCCACTACAGTAATAATATTATTACTGTCAATATAATGTCTGTGAGGCACTATTTCAATTTCAGGAAATTTTTTATTAAAAGTGTCGGCATCGTAATCCCATATTACAGCCTGTTTTCCATCCATAATTCCTGAACTTGCAAGAGCATAAATACCCGTGCCTATACCCATTATCTTATCTGATTTGTCTGATGCATTTCTGAGCCATTTTATTAGTTTGTTATTGTCAAGCAATGGCTCAATTTTTCCTCCGGGTAAAATTACAATATCAGGTTCAGGGCAGTCATAAATTGTATAAGAAGGCTGTATAGTAAAAAAATCCTTTCCCCTGCAATCTTTATTATCAAGTGAAACAAGATAAACATTAAAAGCCTTACTTACGTATTTATTTTCGTCGCTGACCATAATACTGCTCAAAATTTCTCCCGGTGCGCCGATATCAAGAATATCAACTCCGTCATATACGAATATAGCAACATTTTTGGTCTTATATTGTGCATTTACTGAGGAAATGCATACCAATGCCGCTAATATTAATGCTATAAGCCTTAGCATAGCTTCCTCATCATAATTCTGAAAAAAATTAGATATTTAAAATTGTGAAATGTGTAATAATTATTCTATACGCTCTCCAAAATTTGTTAAACATTACTTATTCAATTTACACTTAAATATGTTGTTTGTTACAACATTTCTATTTATTTTTAAAAAATAATAATTGCAATGTATAAATAAATATTGAAATAACAAAAAGGTTTATTATGAACTATAAAAATATTGTGATTTTTGAAGGTGAAAATCATCATAATTTTTACCCGTTTAATATTATGCATCCCGTTTGGGAACTGCGTTGCGGCAGTCTAAGACTTTTCGAAAAAATCAAAATAAAATATCCTGATATTAATTTAAAATTTATTGGAAGAGAATTGCATACAAAATCTTTTATCAAAAGATTTAATTTTGATAACAAAATGAATATTTCAGGGAAAACTCTCCTGATTAATTCGCAGGTAATTCCAAATGCTGAATTTTTCCGATTAATTAATGATATAACTGAAAATACAAAAATTACGTTTAACGGAAAAAATGCCGGATATGTAATTAATGATATTAAGAATAGCATTAATGATAATCAATTGGATATAAAAACTATTGAAAATGAAAATTTTAGAGAATTTTCTGCAGAAAAAATTGACTATCTTGATTGGATTTTTGAGGCTCTTGATTATAACGCCTCAGAAATTGAAAATGATATAGAGCTGATGCGAAGTATTCTTAAAAATCCTGATACAAATGATTTTCCCAATGCTTATCTAATTAATCAGAATAATATTTATATCGGAAAAAATGTAAAAATTGCACCCGGATGCGTTCTGGATGCTACTGAAGGAAAAATATTTCTCGGAGATAACGTAAGAATAATGCCTCATGCTACTATCATCGGACCTGTTTCAGTCGGAGAAAATTCCACAATAAAAATCGGTGCAAAAATATATGAAGACTCATCATTCGGAGAATGGTGCAAGATAGGCGGAGAAATTGAGAACACTATTATACAGTCTTATTCAAACAAGCAACACGAAGGTTTTTTGGGGCATTCCTTTGTTTCTGAATGGGTTAATCTCGGAGCGGATACTAACAATTCAGATTTGAAAAATACTTACGGCAATATTAAAATCCGTATGGAAGACCGAATAATTGATACAGGCAGAATGTTTATGGGGCTATTATGCGGCGACCATACCAAATCATCCATCAATGCAATGTTTACTACGGGTACAGTAGCGGGTATTTGTGGTATAGTGGTTAGAGAGTGGTTTATGCCGAATTTTATAAGGTCATTTTCATGGGGTGGGAAAAATGACTCTCCTCAATATCATTTCAAAAAAGCAATAGAAACTGCCAAAATAGTAATGCAGAGACGTAATAAAATACTTACACCCGAGGAAATTGAATTAATGAAAATAGAATATAAAAATAATATGCAAAAGTAATTAGAAATATTTGTGCTTTATTTGTGAATGTTATATCTAATTGAAGAATTCATAAATAATAGCACTTTAATTTAATTTTTTTTTGTAAATACAGGAAAATAATAATTGTGTTTTATATTTATATGGAGATTAGAATTGTGAAATTATTATGTACATTTTTATCAATACTTTTTGTATTTGCATTGAATTTCAAAGCATTACACACAATCGACGAACTTCAGGAAGAAATTACTTACTCCGAAAAGCTCGACAGTATTATTACCTACTCATCAGATACCAATCTAATAAGAGATAAGCAACATTTTATTTATGACGAGAAAGGTAATATACTTGAACAAAGTTATTACAGTTTTGAAGATGAGATGCTTTTAGGAGAGGAAAAGAATCTTATGAGCTATGATGATAATTCCAATATTATTCAGGAGATAAATCAGGAATGGGATTATAATACCAACGACTGGAAAAATAACGATAAAACCGAGTATGAATATGACAATATGAACAACAATACAGAAATAATAGAGTATTCGTGGTTTAAACAAACTTCTGAATGGTTCGAGCAGGATAAAAGGGAATATGAATATGACGATGATAATAATTTAATCTGGATGCTTTCTTTTGACAAACAATCTGATGAGTGGGTGCCTGTAAGCAAAAAAGAATATGAATATGAAAACGGAATGCTTATCAAAGAAACATCCGCCGAATTGATATTGGAAGAATGGCAGACACAAATTCAAATCTTTTACGAATATGATATGAATGAAAATCTTGTGCTTTATCAGTTATACTATAAATTTAGTTCTGATCTGGAGCCGTTCATACAGGAAGAATATCATTATGATAATGATAACAATCTTACTGAAATGATTGTAAGCCGAGCCACTTCTTCAGGTGATTGGGAGAATGACAGAAAATATGAATATTTTTACGATTCGGGAAATCTCATAAAATCTGAAGAAAGCTATTACAATGACGCTACAGAGGAATGGTATCCTTTGTACAAAGAAGAAATGGAATATGACAATTACGGATATATGATTTTCATGCAGGAATTTCAGTATGACCGTGATGAGGAAGTCTGGAACAGTTATGAAAAATCTGAATATGAATATGATGAGTATGGAAATATGTTAAGCAGCATCTTCAGAGCAGATGATTACGAAGATGGAACATGGAGATTCGGTACTAAAGATGAAATTGAAATTGATTATTCGGTTGAATTATCGGAAGTAATGATAAATGAGATGCTCAAAGATATGTTTGTTCATAAGCCGGTAAGTGGAACTACAAGCTTTTGGTCGGTTGACGAACAGGAATGGAATGAATATTTTGATATTGAGCTATATTATAGTCAAGCTGTTACTTCTGTAGCTGAAAAAGGTGATATTTCCATATTCCTTTTCCCAAATCCTTCACAGGATAAAATAAAAATAAGCGGCTTATCAGAAATAGCAAATCTTGATATCTATTCAGTATCAGGAGAGCAATTAATCAGCAAAAGAATACTTCCGGGCGAAGAAATTAATATTTCAGGATTTTCTTCAGGCACATACATTTATAACGTAAGAATCAAAGGCGAGCAACTAAGCGGTAAATTTATAAAATATTAAATGAATAATGAAGCGAAATAGCATTTTCTCCCTTATCCACCCTATTACTCTGAAGTAATAGGGTGGATAATTTCATATTAACTAACTGTGCTTATTTCTCAAAGATTTCAAATGAATTTCT
>CAZIXJ010000235.1:0-5181 GCA_964542835.1 uncultured Hyphomicrobiales bacterium | reverse complement strand
TAATTTCCTTAAATATCGAATTATACGGAATCATTATATTGTCGCCTTATGTGTCGCCTTTATAACATCAAATATCTTATATGACTTATAAATACTCATTTATAGAAAAGATTATGTAGTTTGAAAGCAACTTGGTATTACCGGTTCACTCAATAAAAAACACACCGCGATAGGAAAAGCTGAGGAATAAAATAATTAATGAAAGCCATCCGATTACCATTCTCAATTTATTGAGTTTGGCTCCTGTATCTATCGGAGGATGGTCCAGCTTTATGAAAAACTTTGCTATTAATGCCCAGAACATCCAGCCCGACCACCCGGAAAATAATATGCCGCAATTACTTTTCAGATATGTCAAAACAGGAAGAAAAAAATCTTTGAGCTGATTAACAAATGTATTTTCATACTCCATCTGAAGTAAATCATATGCCATAGTAACAAGAGACAGCAAGCCTATCACCATTAAAGTCCACCATACTGCCCGGGATATTAGTCTTTGCTTGCTGCCAAACATTGCATATGTAATATGTCCGCCGTCAAGCTGCCCCATAGGAAGCATATTAAGTGTAGTTACAAAAAGCCCGAACCAGCCGACATTAAGGAATGGATAGTGATAAATCTCATTCATCGGAGGCAGGAAGCCTTCGGGATTCTTAAAGAAGTATGCAAGCATAGAAAAATAAGCTGTATCGCCGAAATGCAAGCCTTTATCAGGTATCATTCCTCTGTTATGAAGAAGATATTCGGGATGAATATTATAAATATATTCCACTCCGGGCAAAGTCATCAGTCCATATATCAAGAATCCAGTTGCTGCTACAAATCCGGCAATAGGACCTGCTACTCCGATGTCAAAAAGTGCTTTTTTTGAATTTATTCTGTCTCTTATTTTAATTACTGCTCCCAATGTGCCAAAATTTAGTACAAATGGAATCGGAAAAGGAATATAATAAGGGAGCGTAGCATCTACTTTATGTATCCTTGCGGCAATAAAATGCCCGAACTCGTGGGCGCTGAGAAATGTAAGAATTAATACAGTGTATGTAATACCATAGTGCCAGTTCATTACTTCCGAATAATCCTGATTAGCCCAGTATGTACCGGCTATAAGGCACGTAATAAAAGTAAAAGCAAAAAGTAAAATATGTATATGTAGTCTCTTTTTACTGTAATTCGTTAAAAACCTGAAATTGCTCATTCTTTTTCACTTTTTACATTTTTTAGCATTGCTGAAAGTTTTTCCCCGCCTTTTATCCCAAAATCCAGTGTGCGTATTGGGAATGGAATAGTAATGTCATTTTCGTTATATGCGGCTTTTATTTGCATAATTGCATCACTCTTTGCCTGAAGATATATTTTTTCATCTACTTTTGAAAGCCAGAATCTGATGACAAAATCTATCGAGCTGTTTTCAAATCCTGAATAATAAAATTCTATTCCTGATTTTTTATCCATAAATGGAATATCTTTTATGGCTTCAGTGGTTACTTTTTTCACAAAATCCAAATCTTCACCGTAAGATATACCAACAGGCACATCTACTCTTCTTATGCCTTCAGAAGTGAAGTTTCTGAGTGGTTTCTGTATTATATCCCTGCATGGAATTATTACAGTCTGTCCTTCCAGATTATTTATAAATACAGCTCTCAGCTTAATAGCTTTTACGTATCCGTAAACTCCGTTGGATTCTACAAGGTCTCCGTCGTGTACCGGTTCATTTATTGCTATTACGATACCCGAAAAGAGATTTACTATAATATCCTGAAAAGCAAAGCCAAGAGCCAAACCTATAATACCTGCACCTGCAAGAAGTGATTTTACCGTTCCGTCAAGCTGCATTACGCCGAGTGCTATAATAATTCCTGTAGTAAAAAAACTGAAAGAAATTATATTAGTAATCAGAGTACTTACAGATTTGCTGTTTGTTAGTTTATCAGTTACTTTATGGCTGATTTTTCTGGTATATTTAGATAAGAATATGAACAATATAATAATAAAGAATGCAACAACAAAATTAGGAAGGTTTGTTACAATAGCAACAAACCATTCCTCCATTTCCATTTGAAGAGCATCAAATGCTTTATCTATATTTATTTCGGGCTTTTTCATTATATTTTCTTCATAATAATTATTTTTTATCCGGCTTCATCTGTGGGAAGAATATTACATCTCTTATAGAAGTTTCTCCCGTCATCAGCATTACAAGTCTGTCAATACCGATACCAAGCCCTGCGGTAGGCGGCATTCCAATTTCGAGAGCCTGCAGGAAGTCTTCATCCACTACCATAGCCTCATCATCGCCTGCTGCACGTATCCTTGCCTGCTCTTCGAGCCTTGCTCTCTGGTCCCTCGGGTCGTTAAGCTCTGTAAATGAATTAGCAATTTCTGCACCGTTTACGAAAAGCTCAAATCTCTCTACAAGTCCTTCTTCAGTTCTGTGCTTTTTGGCAAGAGGCGACATTTCAATAGGATAATCAATTACAAATGTAGGCTGAATAAGGTTCGGCTCTACTTTCTCTCCGAAAATTTCATCAAGTATTTTCATAGCAGAAGCATCATCAGCAACGTCCACATTCATTTCCCGAGCTTCTTTCAGAAGTTCTTCCCTTGAAAGACCTTTCAAATCTTTGCCGGTGTATTCCTTAAAGAGTTCGAACATAGGTTTTCTGGCAAACGGCTGAGAAAAATCAATTTTATTATCGGCATATTCAATGTTATAAGTATTGAGTACATTTTTGGAAATAGTTTTTATCAAATCTTCCACCATATCCATCATCCAGTTATAATCCTTGTAAGCTACATAAATTTCCATAGCGGTAAATTCAGGATTATGCGTTTTGTCCATACCTTCGTTTCGGAAATTTTTACTTATTTCATAAACACCTTCAAATCCGCCGACAATCAATCTTTTGAGATAAAGCTCGTCGGCTATTCTCATATAGAGTTCCATATCAAGAGTATTGTGATGAGTTACGAACGGGCGGGCTGTAGCTCCTCCATAGAGAGGCTGCAAAATTGGAGTTTCCACTTCCAGCCAGTCTCTTGCATCGAAATACTTACGCATCTCAGTAATAATTTTAGAACGTGTCTTGAAAGTTTTTTTAATATGAGAATTAACTATCAAATCAATATATCTCTTTCTGTATCTTAATTCTTTATCTGCAAAAGCATCGTGAACTACCGTATTGCCTTCTTCATCGGTTTCTTCTTTTGGCACAGGCAGAGGAATTAAAGATTTTGTAAGCACCTGAGGCTCTTTTGCTTTTACTGTTATTTCACCTGTTCTTGTACGGAATACACTGCCTTTCACACCGATAATATCACCAATATCGAGCAGTTTAAGATTATCATAAAAATCAGGCAAATCATTTTTCTTGAAATAAATCTGAATTTTTTCTGATTCATCAAGAATATGGAAAAAACTCGCCTTACCCATTCTTCTGATGCTTACTATCCTGCCTGCCACGGCTACATCAGAAAGTATGTCAGGATTTTCATCATCGAAACAGGATTTTATCTCATCTGCAGAGTGAGTTTTATCAAAACTGTAAGGGAAGCAATTAAGACCTGCTTCCTCAAGAGATTTCAACTCTTCACTTCGTCTTACTAACAGTTCACTTTTGGTTTTTTCATTCATTTGATTGCCCTAAAAATTAAATTTCCATAAAAATATTCGTAAAAATAATAAAATAAACGTAAAATAACTATTATATTATAATAATATTTTATATATTCGTTTTTTGTTGTGTAGTAATATATTATTTTTGTTTATAAACTAAAAGGTATTAATTGAGGAAAACTTATTTCTCCGCAGGCGGTGGCAACCGACCGAAACCGGGCAGCAAACGCAAACACAGGATAAACGCAGAAATCCGGGCAAAAGAAGTGCGGCTAATCGGACCGGACAGCAAGATGATTGGCGTAATGTCTTCAAAAGATGCATACAGAAGAGCTGAAGACTATCAGTTGGATTTAGTGGAAATTGCACCACAGGCAAAACCTCCGGTCTGCAAGATAATTGATTACGGCAAATTCCTTTATGAAATACAGAAAAAGGAAAAAGCCCAGAAGAAAAATCAACAGCAGCAGCAAATGAAAGAATTGAGATTTAAGTGGCGTACCGATACACACGATTTCAATTTTAAAGTGAAACACGCCAGAGACTTTCTCGAAAGCGGGAATAAAGTAAAAGGCACAATAATGTTTCGCGGGAGAGAAATTACTCATAAAGAAATCGGAAGGGAATTGCTGCAAAAATTTGTAGAAGACCTTCAGGATGTCGGCAGAGTGGATTCGCCTCTCAAGCTTGAAGGGAAGAATATGTCCGTAATTCTTGCTCCTGAAAAGAAGAAAAAATAATTTTGTCGGTTAAAAAAACATTCTTATATTTGTAGTTCTGTAAATATAAGATTTATTGAATAATTTTATGAGGCTTGAGATGCCAAAGATGAAAATCAACGGTGCAACTAAGAAGAGATTCAAGTTGACCGGCAGTGGAAGGATTAAAAGAAAGAAAGCCTATACAAGCCATATTCTTACTAAGAAGTCTCAAAAGAGAAAAAGAAATCTTCGTAAGAGTACTTTGGTTCATACTATTGATGAGCCAAGAGTAAAGAAAATGCTCGGCAAATAAGCTTTTTCATATTATGACGAAAGGGGAAGAAGCGAGCTACCCCCCAAGTCTGTTTGTTTAACATTTATTAAGGATTAAAAAAATGCCAAGAACCAGTAACAAAGTAGCTTCGCACCGCAGACGCAAGAAAATATTGAAAATGGCTAAAGGATACTGGGGCTCGCGCTCCAATGTATGGACGGTAGCCAAAAATCACATTGAGAAAGGATTATTACATGCGTATGTGGGCAGAAAGCTCAAAAAAAGAAATTATCGAAAATTATGGATTGTACGCATCAATGCGGCTGCAAGAATTAACGGGACTACATATTCTAAATTAATTCATGCTCTCAAGTTGAAAAATATCGAAATAAACCGTAAGGTATTAGCAGATTTTGCGATGAACAAACCTGAAGTATTCAGAGCTATCGTAGAAAAAGCCACAAAATAGAAAACAAAGACTTTTTGAAATACAAAAACCTTTCCTGCTGTGCGGGAGAGGTTTTTTTTCATACTCACTGAGCTGTTTGGTATTAAACCTCTTTGCATATGTCTGTATTTAGATTAAT